>JBOGUE010000519.1:0-6246 GCA_050695955.1 Thermomicrobiales bacterium
CCCCCGCGTCGTGGTGATGAGGTCGTTGCCGCCGCGTCTACTCCGCGTCGTCGTTCCGCGCGTAGTCGGCGACCAATCGCCCGACCATCGCGCCGCCGGTGGCGCCAACCTCGTTGTCGATCGGGTAATGGATGCCGGCCCAGAGCCGCGAGTCCTTTGCCTCGTTCGCCTTCGCCATCAAATCGTCCGTATCGGCGGGGAAGAGGTAGCTCAGGATCGTCCCCCCGGCAGCGGAAATCGTCGAGTGCCCCGAGGTGTAGGTGGGGAAGGGTGGCGTCGGGATCAACACGTTCAAGCTCGGGTCCGCCGTCACCGGGCGGGCGTACCAGAAAGCGAACTTTGCATCCCAGCAGCAAACGAAGGCGTCGTACATCGCCACGCTGGTCAGCGCCAGCACCCGCGCCGCGTGCGGCAGGTCAAGCCCGTCCCGCACGATCAGGTCACGGGCGTTCTCGATCCAGAGTCCGGCCGGCGTCACCGTGCCCGGACCGCCCCCCCAGAAGTGGACGGCCGCCTCCTGCTCCGGCGTCCGGTTGGCAACCGCGTCCTGCACCGCCGCCACCTCCGCTTGCCACAGCGCCGAGCCCCAGGCCGGCGGCGGCATCGGCCGCAGCGCGTCGCCACTCGAGAGGATCCACGTCTGCCAGGTCCCCGCCAGGGGATCGAGCGGTGTCTCAATGAACGCGGGCGGCGTCGGCTCCCAGGCCCCTTCGCCGGTCGGCCGCGTACCGTCCCAGACGGCATCCGAGCCGTCCGCCTTGCCCCAGGCGATCGCCTTCGCCGCCACCGTCCGGCCAATCGCCAGGCCCGCGTCGAGGTCACTCCGGAAGTTGACGCCCGCCCACAAGCGCGACGTCGACGCCTCCTCCTCGAGCTGCGTCAGCTCACCGGCCGCCCCCGGGAAGAGGTCGACCAGCACACCCGCCGCCGCGCCCGCAACGGCCGCGTGCGCCGAGGGATACGACGATGGCTCGGGGATTGCCAGTCGTTGGCTGACGGGCGCCGGGGCGTCCGGCGCCGGCCGGCCGTAAACCGCTTGCGCCGCCGTGGCCGCCATCACCGCGTCGGAGACCGCGACGTGGACCAATGCCAGGGCGCGGCTGGCGTGCACCGGGCTCGGCTTGTACTCCTTGATCAACTCCAGCGCGATGTCGGTCCAGGGCAGTACCGCCGGACGGTCGTTCCACCGCGCCACCATCTCGCGTGTCTCGTCCGATTGCCGCGCCCGCACGTCGCTCAACTCGTCGCGCTCGGCTTGCGTCGGCTCGCCGGGCGCCGCCGGCCGCAATTCGTCCGCGGACGCTAGGAGCCATGTCTGCCAGCCCTCCGGCCCTGTCACCGCCGCGGACGCACCCTGGCGCACGCCAAGCGACCCGAGCCCCCACAGCGCCGCCCCCGCGAACCCGGTTCGCAGCAGCGTCCGCCGCGTTAGGCCATGCCGCGACTGCACCTGTACCTGCATCTGCATCGTCCGCTCTGCTATCGTCTCGCTTGTCATTCCGCACCTTCCTCTTATGACGTCCTCGCGAACACCGCTGTCTAATCCGTCGCCGGCGCGCCATGCCCCCCGGCGCTTCCTCCGCGTCGTCCCTATCCGATACCGACACAATGCCGTTGCGGTTCGGATGCGTTCCGAAATCGACGGTACCGAGCCGCACCAGATACCTCGTCCTGCCCCGGCGCCCGCTACATTGGGTATGATAGGTATGTCGTCAATTGTCCGCATCCGCGGATTTGCCGATTTTTGGACGCCGCCTCGACGCACTTTCCCTCTGCCACCTCGCATATCCGCCCCGCGTCGCACCCTCGACCTCTGCCATCTCGCATACGCCCCCGGGCATGCCGAGCACACCGCACACCCCATCATTCCCAGCGATGCGAGGGACTTCGTCGGTTCAGCCTCGGGTTTTAACCCGGGGAACACTCTACGGCGCCCGCGGGACGATGCGCTGGGCCGCGCCGAAGAGGGAGGCGACGCGCGTGAAGATGTCGCCGTTGAAGGCTTTCACGATGCGGCGCAGGATGCCGGCACGGGGTGTGGCCTTTGCCGCGTCGGCGCGGTCGGGTTGGGGGACGCATCCATGATTCACCACGAACTTGTGGAAACGGTACGTGTCGTTAGAGTACGGCTCGCGCGAAGCTTACGGCACGATTGGATCAAGGGCGGCGCCCAAGGCGATGCCGGTCAGCCGATGATGCATCTCGATGACCTGGGATTCCGTCATGGAGGCGATGAGGTCGGCGACAACTCTGACCGTTAGTTCGTCGGTGGGGTCTGCTTCAAGTAACTCACGATAGAACTCTGGGAAGACGCGTCGGTCTCTCGCGGAGGACGCGGCGCTGCAAAGCGTCATGAATAGGGATTCGATCAGCTTTTTGTGACCGTAGCGTTGAGTGAGGAGAGCGCGGCTTTCGATGACGTACTGCCAGGTCAGACCCTTAAGCATGATCACTTCCATCCGCGCCTCGGGATCAATGCTCAGCCTGGTATAGCCGCCGTCGATGGACGACAGCATGACGGCCTTGATGTAGCGGTCTATCAAGGAGGAGGTAAAGCTACGCAGGCGAGAGCGATCTTCGCGGCTGCCTCGATATGGAGCAAATACCGGGGATATGGCCATGATCTCATTGAACGCCGTGGCCAAGTCGTCCGTGTTGAAATCCTTCGGCCGATCGCTGTTGATCTCGGTGTCGATAAACCTGGAGCGTTCGGCGGTATCGGTCGCCAGTCGATCGAGCGGGATGATGCCTGCGCGGTAGAAGTCTTCCACATCGTGAACGGCATACGCCACGTCGTCCGCCCAATCCATCAAATCTGCTTCTAGGCTTCGCGTGTCGCCTCCGTTCGGCAAGAGTTGGAGAGCCCAGTCGAAGTCCATCTGTTCGGAACTGTAGGCACCCCATTTACGCGCCTTGCGACCCGCGGGCCCGCGAAGCCAAGAGTATTTCAGAATGGCACAGAGCGTCGCGCGAGTCAGATTCAGCCCTGGGACGTCACGGTAGCGAACGGCCAACCGCGTGACGAGGCGGAATGTTTGCGCGTTGCCCTCGAAGCCGTCGGCGGCGTGTTTCTCGTCCTTGACGAGACGGTCGAGCTCGCCTTCGGCGACGTGCCCGAAGGGAGGATGACCAAGATCGTGGGCAAGTGCCGCCGCTTCGACCACATCGGGATCCAAGCCACCGAGGGAGGTCGCGAGTGCGCGGTTTTCATCTGAGCGCAGGAGTTCTTCGGCCAGGCTGCGCCCGATCTGGGCGCCTTCGAGTGTATGCGTCAGTCGATTGTGGATAGGGTAGCGGTCGATTGCTGAGACGACTTGGGTGATGCCGCCGAGCCGACGGAAGACAGACGAATAAAGGATGCGGTCGCGATCACGTCGTCCCGATGATCGTCGATCGCCGGGATTGTCTCCTTGGGACGCGTGGATTCGAGCGTCGCGGACGTTGATAGGTTGGTCGGGCGAACTCATGCACGCTGGCCATGGCCTACCATGGTAGGTTCCAGCTTACGGTCCCTGGTGAGCGTAACCTCGTCCCGATCGATCAAATACCAAATGGCCGCACGAGCGGAATACTCGGAAATGCCTCTTTGGCTGAGTTCGTTCATTAACTGATTAGGGGCATACGGAGATGATGCCCGCGAGAGAATCAACAGGATGGTCTCTTCTGCCTGCTGGAGTTCTTCGTCGGTGACAACCACGTACCTGCTCCTTACCGGCTGATTGGCGCCTTCGTCATTATCCCAGGGCACATTCGGCGCCAACCGCAAACACGTCTGCCGGCGAACCCAACCGCCTTACCAAGTGTTCCGCGGGAGTAGCGCGGAGATTCACGTCGGCATCGTACCGTCAACCTCGTGCATTGGCAACCACCGAATCGAGCCGTCGCCCAATGAATCAACGCGCCAATGAATGCCGACGTGAGTTCTCGGATCGTATTCGAGTGTTTTGTCGATCACGCCCTCGATGGACCGCGCAGCTTTGCACAATTCCTCCAGGAAGTGCGCCGGCCGGGTGGTGCGCTGCCGGACGCTACACCGCGCGGGCGCCGAACCAGGCGACGAGGGCGGTGGCGATGAGGAAGGTGATGGCCTGGAGGATGGCGGGGATGCGGATTTGTCGGGAGTTGATCGAGGCGTTGTCGCCGGTGGCCGCCAGTGTCCCGGTGAGCGTCATCAGGGTGCCGAGGCCAAAGATGATCGAGACCAGATAGGCGATCCACGCGGCGGTCAGCAGGTCGATCGTGGTCGCATGTTGGTTTTCGACGATATCTGCCTGGAAGGTGACCGTCAGCGTCAGGATCGCCGTCGAGAGGGTGAGCAGCTGCTTGGTGGTGTCACGGGCAAACGCAAAGGATTCTTTGACGCGGTCGTCCAGAGGCATGGCGCTCCTCCGCTTCGTTCCCGGCGCCGGCGCGGTGTGCTCAACCGCAGAATGGCCAGAGCTTGCAGCGCGAGAGCACGGTCGTCACCATCGCTTCATCGATACTGGCTCGGCCCCGGTTGCGTGCTTCGTCGGCCACGTCGTTGACGAGCTCAACCAGGCTCTCCTCGGCCTGTCCCATGATACCGACGGACTGGATGGACGGGCCGGCGAGCCGGTCGACGCCCGTCTGGATCATCTGGACGAGCAGATCCCGCGCGCCTATCGAGATTTCAACGTCGCGTTCATCGAGGACATTCGCCAATAACACACCAAATCGATGCAACGCCGCCATGTCGGGCGACATCTCCGTGCCATCTGTCGTCATCGACTCCCTCCGTTCTGAGAACCCCCCAGCATAGTCCCGCGGTGACAAGTATCTCCCAATATAAGAAGACGTGATCGGTTTCTGACGCGTGCCGTAATCCGTTCGTCACCTTTGTCGTGGCCTAGTTACGGAGTGATCGTAACATAGGCAGCGGGTTGACCCACCCGTGTTATTCGGTCTCGGCGGAAGAGCAGTACCGCCCCTGTCACATGTTCGAGGTCTCGTCGGAGATGCTCGACGGCAACGAAAGGACATCTCATGCCTCACCGATTCATGCGCCTCGTCGCTCGCGTCGGGGCTGTCGCGCTTGTCCTGATTGGACTGGCTTTGCCGTTCTCCCACGCCTCCGCCCAAACTCCACAAGTTGAGATCGCCGGCCAGGTGTATGTGAATCTCAACACGGCGCGGGCCAACACGATTGCCGCCTTCGACCGGCACGCGGACGGCACGCTGACGCCGCTGCCCGGTTCGCCGTTCGCGACCGGCGGCGTGGGGACCGGGATGATCCTCGGCTCGCAGGGGGCGCTGCAAGTCACCAGCGATGGCCGTTACCTGCTGGCTGTCGATGCCGGCAGCAATCAGCTTTCGGTGTTGAGCATCGCCGAGGGCGGCGAACTCAGCCCGGTCGACGGCGGTACGGTCGATTCTGGGGGACTCGTCCCGCTCAGCATCGCCGTGCACGAGGATCTGATCTACGTCGCCAACGCCGGCGACGGCACGAACGGCAGCAACTACACCGGTTTCCGGCTGAGCCAGGAAGGTGTCCTCAGCCCGGTCGAGGGTTCGACGGTGACGATCTCGGCCACCGCGTTGCCGGGCCACATCCTCTTCAATGCGACCGGCACCCTGCTGGCCGCGGCTGAAGTTGGGCCGGACGCCGGTCCGTCCTACATCGATAGCTTCAGCGTTAACAACGATGGCACCTTGACGGCCGCGGCGGGCTCTCCCTTCCCCGCGCAGGCCCTGGGTCCTTTCGGCAGTGTCTTCAGTCCGGTCGATCCCAGCCAGCTCTACGTCTCGAATGCGCACGCCGGCCCGAATCTGGGATCGGTTTCGGCGTACACCGTGGCCAGCGACGGAACGTTGAGCCCAAACAGCGGCTCGCCGTACCCGAACCAGCAGACCGCTCCCTGTTGGGTTGAGATCAGCCCGGATGGTCAGTACGTCTTTTCGGTCAATACCGGCGTGCCGTCGATCTCCAGCTACCATGTTGAGGAGGATGGCTCGCTGGCGCTCGTCGGCAACACGGTGTTCAACCAACCATCGGGCCTGCGCCCCTTCGACGCGCGCATTGACCCGGCGGGCACGTACCTTTATGTCGTCGACGCGGGAGCAGCCAAGGTGAGTGTCTTCGCGGTGGACGGCGGGAATCTGACCGAGCTGCCGGCGTCACCGGTCAGCCTCCCGGCAGGAGCCACGCCCTTTGGCCTCGTCGTGATCTGAGAACCGCGGCCCGGTAGCGAACCCCATTCGCACGCGTGACGTGGCCGGGTCGGAGGC
>JBOGUE010000520.1:0-12905 GCA_050695955.1 Thermomicrobiales bacterium
CGCCGACACTCTCCTCGCTATCCGCAAACAAGACGTAATCTCGTAGCCAGGTGCGCTCCAGAAAGCTTGGCTCGTCCAGCCGGCGCAGCACCATCAGCGGATCACCATCCAGCGGGACGATGCACGCCTGGTACATCGTGGCAGACGGCCCAAACCCGGTCAGATACGAGAGATGCTCCGTTTCATCGATTACGAGCACGTCGGCGGCGCGATCGTGCATCGCGCGACGCACGGCTGTCAGACGTTGCTCATATTCCTCACGCGTGAATGGAAGCTGCGATTCGGTCGCCATGGACCCCTCCAATTCCTCGTGCATGATCAGACGCGGTCTTCGGTTTCGCTGGGTGGTTCACAAACCGCCCGGCTGCCCGAACAGGTCCCTGGATTCTGCACTAGGGTCGGACCTCCCCGTCGCGCCCGGCATCCGCCGCAACGTCGAACACCTCGTTTCGCAGCGTCTCCAGCGGTCGGTGGCAGTGGATGACATGGCCGGGGGCTGCCTCCTGCGCCGGCGGTGGCTCCTGCTCGCAGATCGTGCCCCATTTGCGCGGGCAGCGGGGGTGGAACTTGCAGCCGGTGGGCGGCCGGCGCGGGCTGGGAACCGGGCCTTCGAGACGGATGCGGTCGCGGGAGACACCGGGGTCCGGAATCGGGATGGCGGAGAGGAGCGCCTCGGTGTATGGATGATACGGCGGCGTGAAGACCTGGCCGACGGACCCCGTCTCATAGACGTTGCCGAGATACATGACGACGACTCGGTCGCAGAGGTGGCGGACGGTGCCGAGATCGTGCGAGATGAAGAGGTAGGCCGTGCCGAACCGCTCCTGGAGGTCGACGAGCAGGTTGAGGATCGACGCCTGGACCGAGACGTCCAGGGCCGACAGCGGCTCGTCGGCGACGATGATATCCGGCTCGGCAGCGAAGGCGCGCGCGATGCCAACCCGCTGCTTCTCCCCACCCGACAACTCGTGCGGCAACCGCTGGGAAAACTCCGGCCGAAGCTGGACCAGCTCCAACAGCTCGACTACCCGCTTCGGGATCTCGGCGTCAGGCGTCAACCGGTAGAGACGCAGCGGGCGGGCGATGATCTCGCCCACGCGCTTGCGCGGGTTCAGCGCCGAGTCCGGGTTCTGGAAAATGAACTGGGCGCGTTTGCGCAGCTCGTGATCCTGGGCGGCGGTGAGGCGCGTCACGTCGGCCCCGCCGATCGTCAGTGTGCCGCTCGTCGGGTCGTAAAGCCGCACCAGCGCCTTGCCGAAGGTCGTCTTGCCCGATCCGGACTCGCCGACTAAGCCGACCGTCTCGCGCCGATGCAGCGTCAGCGACATGCCGTCGACCGCGCGCACTGGCGCCGCGGGCTTGCGGGTGATCAACTCGACGAAGGTGCGCTCCCCGAAGTGGATCTTGACCTCACTCGCATCGAGGATCGCCTCACCACCGGACGAACGCTGGCGGACGGTTCGTGCCGATTGACCTTGCCCCGGCGCGGGCAGCGTGTCCCAGAAGAAGCACGCCGCGTGGTGCGCGGCCTCGTCGGTCGCCAGCAGAGAGGGTTGCGCTGCGTGACAGTGCTGTTGGGCGAACCCGCAGCGCGGGGCGAAGACGCAGCCCGGCGGCAGACTCGCGAGGTCGGGCAGTCGCCCGGCGATGGGAGAGAGGCGGGCATCGGTCGTCGTCGCGGTCAGCTTCGGCGCGGTCGAGAGGAGCGCCAGCGTATAGGGGTGACGCGGTCGCGCGAAGATGCGCGTGGTCGCGCCGATCTCGACCAGCTCCCCGGCGTACATGACGCCGATTCGGTCGCTGACCTGGGCGATCACGCCGAGATCGTGGGTGATGAAGAGGATCGCGGAGTTGAATTCGCGTCGCAACTCGGCGATCAAATCGAGGATCGTCGCCTCGGTCGTCACATCGAGCCCCGTCGTCGGCTCGTCCAGGATGAGCAGGTCCGGGTTGTTGATCAGCGCCATCGAGATCACGACGCGCTGCTGCATGCCGCCCGAGAGCTGATGCGGATAGCGGTGGGCGTTGATCTCCGGGTCGGGAATCTGCGTCCGCCGCATCATCTCGACCGCCCTGGCAAACGCCTCCTCTCCCGAGAGTCCGTGGTGGAGCCGTAGCGGCTCCCCGATCTGATCGCCGACCGTGATCGCGGGGTTGAGCGCGCTCATCGGATCCTGGTAGACCATCGCGATCTTCGCCCCCCGCAGCCGGCGCAGCTCCGCGGCGGGTAGTGTCAGCACATCGCGGCCGGCGTAGCGGATGGCGCCACGCGCGCGACCGCTGGCCCCGAGGTAGTTCATGATCGCCAGGGCCACTGTGCTCTTGCCGGATCCCGATTCCCCGACCAGCCCGAAGGTCTCGCCCTGTCCGATGGTGAAGCTGACGTCACGTACGGCGGGCACCGCGCCGTCGCGCGCCAGATAGGTCACGCTCAGGTGCTCCACGCTGAGTACAGACTTGGCGTCTGAGCCGGCGGTAGGCGCGACAAATTGCGCTCCCCCAGGGCCGCCCGTTAGGTCCTTAGACACCCTCTGATTTCCTCTCGGTCCAGACGCGGCGCGGGTCGAGGATGTCCCGAATCCCATCGCCGAGGAGGTTGAACCCGACGATCGTTAGCGCGATTGCGATCGACGGAAAGATCGTCAGCCAGGGCGCGCGGAAGATCTGGAGACGGGCCTCGTTGATCATCAGCCCCCAGTCCGGCGCCGGCGGCGAGGCTCCGAGGCCGAGGAAGGAAAGCGATGTCGCGAGCAGGATCGCGAAGCCCATCCGGATGCTCGCCTCGACAATCAGCGGCGCGATCGTATTTGGGAGGATTTCGGAAAAGATGATGTAACGGCTCGATTCTCCTCGCGCCCGCGCGGCCTGCACGAACTCCTGATCCCGCAGCGCCAGCGTGCCGCTGCGCACCACGCGGGCGATTCGCGGCGCATAGACGACCCCGACGGCGAGGACGACGTTCAGCGTCGAGGACCCGAGCGTCGTCACGATCACCAGCGCCAGGATGATCGACGGCAGCGCCAGCAGTGCATCGGTCAGGCGCATGAGCACCTCATCGATCCACCCTCGCGCATACCCGGCGATCAGCCCCAACGGCGTGCCGAGGGCGATCGCGAAGAGCGTCGCCGCGGCCGCCAGCAAGAACGACAGCCGCGCCCCGGCGATGACGCGGCTAAAGACGTCCCGCCCGAAGGCATCGGTGCCGAAAGGGTGCTCCAGTGACGGCCGCGCGAACTTGTTCGAAATCACCATCTCCGACGACGGGTAGGGCGCAACATAGGGTCCAATTGCCGCCAGGATCAGGAAGACACCGACGATAACGAGGCCGACGAGGGCGCTCGGCGTTCGTCGCACATCTTCGCTCAGCCGGCGCCATCGCCCGGCCCGCGGTCGTCCGATCGGACCGCGTTGGTCAGGCGTTTCACTCGTCACGAGCGGCCGCGCCGCTTCCGGGGTCGCGCTCATCGATAGCGGATCCTTGGGTTCAGGTAGACATAGGCAACGTCGGCGGCCAGATTCGCCAGGCCGGTGACCGCGCCGACAGCCATCACCGTCGCCTGGAGCAACGGCAGGTCGCGGTTGTTGACGCTGAAGAGGATGAGGCTGCCGACTCCTGGATAGGCAAAGATCTCCTCGACGATGACGACGCTGCCGAGGATCCAGCCGATGTTCATTGCGATCACGGTCACCGTCGGCAAGAGCGCGTTCCGCAGCGCGTGCCGCACCACGACCGTCCGCTCCGGCGCCCCTTTCAGCCGCGCCGTGCGGATGTAATTGGCACTCAGCACCTCGATCATGCTCGACCGCGTCATCCGGATCACATACGCCAGTAAAAGCAGCATCAGCGTGATCGTCGGCAAGACGAGTCGCGTCAGCCACTCCCTGACATCCTCCGACGGCGGCGTGTAGCCGGAACCAGGCAAGATACTCCAGACACCGCCCGCGAAGAGGATGATCAGCATCGACCCGCTGACAAACGCCGGCAGCGAGATGCCGATAAAGGCGAAGATCGAGATGACATGGTCGGCCGGCCGGTTCTGCCGTACCCCGGCGATCACCCCCAATCCGATCCCGAAGACGGCGACGCCGATCAACGATGAAAGCGCCAGGTAGGCCGAGTTCTGCAATCGCAAGAGCAGGATCGGCCGGATCTCCCGCGACAGCCGCAGCGACTCCCCCCAATCGCCCCGCACGAAGCCGCCCAGCCACGCGACGTACTGTTCCGCGAGTGGCTCGTTGAGTCCGAGCTTCTCTTCGAGCGCCGCCTGCGTATCCTCACTCGCATACGGCCCCAGGATCATCTGCGCCACGTTCCCGGGCAACAACTGCGTGATCCCAAAGACGATGATCGAGAGTAGGAGCAGGGTCAGCACCAGCGACCCCAGCCGCCTCAGCACAAACGCCGGCACGGACTACCTCTGATGAGGCGTTAGGCATTAGGCGTTAGGAGTAGATGGCCCCCGTTCTCCTAACGCCTAACGCCTATCCACCAAGACTGACATACCGCAGATCGAACGTCGTCAACGGGTGCGCCTGGAAGCCGACCACTTCCGTGCGGTAGGCGTTGGCGAAGTTGAGGAAATAGGGGATCAGGACCGGGCCCTCCTCGGAGAGGATCTGCTGGGCCTCTTGGTAGAGCGCCTTGCGCTGCTCCTCGTCCAGTTGGGCGCGGGCATTGAAGAGGGTCTCGTCCAACTTCGGGTTGCGATAGGCGTACTCGTTGAAGGAGCCGTCGGTGGTGAAGAAGGGGACCATCTGGCTGTCGAGGGTCGGCCGCATGCCCCAATAGCCGATGTACAGCGGTCCTTGCTTGTAGACCTGCGCGATATAGGTGTCGTAGTCGATCGTCTTGACGTTGAAGGTGATGCCGGCGTCTTTGACCATCTGCTGGATCGTGATCGCGGTGTCGGCGCGGATCGAGCGGTCGGTCGCGGCGACGAGTTCGAACTCGAACCCGTCCGGCAGACCCGCCTCGGCCAACAGCGCTTTCGCCCGCTCGACGTCGCGCGGGCGCGGATCGGCCACCCAGGCGTAGGGGTGATTGGGCGGAACGTTGTGGTCGTTGGCGGTCGTGCCGTGGCCGAAGAGGACCGCATCGACGAACGCCGGCCGGTCCATGGCATACTTGATCGCCTCCCGCACCAGCGGGTTGTCGAACGGCGGTGTATCAACCCGCATGATCATCGGGATCCAGGTGCCGGTCGGCACCTCCGAAATCTCGACGTTCTCCATGCCGGTGATCTGCTCGTGAGCCGCCGCCGGCACGTCGTACATGATGTGGACGTCGCCGTTTTGCAGCGCTGTGATCTCGGCCACCTCGTCCGGGAAGGTTCGGAGCTCGATCTCGTCGACCAGCCCCGCGTTCGGGTCCCAGTGCTCCTCATTGCGGACGACCAGAACGTGCGATCCCGGCACATACTCGGCGAGCTTGAACGGACCGGATCCGACCGGCTCCGTCGCCAGGTTCGCCTCCGCCTCCGACGCCACGATCCGCCCCCACCGCTGCGACAGCTCAAGCGGGAAGTCCGCGTAGGGCGACAACAGGGTGAAGACGACTGTCCGCGGGTCGGGCGCCTCGACCGTTTCGATCGGGCCGAGCCCGCTTTGGCCCGGCGAGCCGGTGTCGGGGTTGAGAATGCGTGAGACCGAAAAGACGACGTCGTCGGCCACGAGTTGCCGGCCGTTGGTGAACATGACGTCGTCGCGCAGCGTGAAGGTCCAGACGCTGGCGTCCTCGTTCGAGCTCCACTCAGTCGCCACCATCGGCTTCAGGATCAGGTCCGGCCCCAGCCAAACGAGATTGTCATAGAGCCACGAGGAAATCGAGAACTCCGGCGCGTTGATCCCGAAGGCAGGGTCGAGCGACGATGGGCTCTGCGACATGCCGACCACTAGCCGCCCGCCGGAGCGCGCCGGCGTCCCCTGCGCCGCGGCCATCTGCCGGTGGCCTGACGCCGAGATGAGCGCCAGCGCGGCCGGCAGTGACAGCCCAAGCCCCGCCAATCGGCCCAGGACTTGCCGGCGGGTCAGCCGCCCGGCCCAGAACGCGCCTACCAGCTCCGAAACCTCGGGGATATCGTTCGAACTCACCTGTGATACCTGTGTGTGACGGGTCATTCGCGCTCCTCCTCGTGGTTCGTCCAACGCCGCCGTCCGGTCCGCGATACTCAGTCCAATGCCGCCTTGCCGCATGGCTCATCGCCGTTCGGCTGGTGTCGGGTGCGAAACGTTTCATTGAGCGGGTCGACGTGCGCCAGAAACCGATCCGCCCGGTCGCCCGCTTGCTGTCCAACCATCGCCAGCAGGAAATGGCAGATAGTCATCACGCCAACGTATGAGCTCGTAAAAACATGCAGCGCCGTCTCGAAGAGGATCACCTCATCGGCGATCCGCGCCGGTGCGCCGAGCGGATGATCGGTGATCGCGATGCAGCGCAATCCTTGGCCCTTCGCGGCGCAGAGGATATCCACTGTCTGCTGCGCGTAGGGCGTGATCGAGATCGCGATCAGCACATCGCCCGGCTTCGCACCGCCGATCACGTCGTAGACCATCCCCGTCCCGAACGCCAGCGGTGTCCCCACGCCGATCCCCTGGCGGAGGGTGTGCGCCAGGTACTCGGCGAGGGCATGACTGGTCCGGTGCCCGGTGACGAAGACGCTTTCGGCGGCGACGATCGCTTCCGCGCAACGGTGGAGCATCGCCGGGTCTAGGCACAGTGCCGTCTCTTGAATGAGCATGGCGTCACGATGGGCGATCTCGCGAATGAGGTCCGGCTGATCCGCCAACGCGACACGGCCGGACACGACGAGCGCTTTGTTCGTCGCCCGCGCTCGGAAATCATGGCAGACGGCGCGGCGCAAATCCGGATAGCCGGAAAAGCCGAGGAACTGGGCAAAGCGAACGACGGCCGACTCGCTCAGCCCGACCCGGGCCGCGAGCTGGGCGGCGGTCAGGAACTGCGCCTCATCCTCGTGCTGGACGAGGCAATCGGCGATTCGCCGTTGGCCGGCGCTCATCTCGGAATAGTGGGTCCGCAGCGCTTCGACCAGATCGAAGGTCGCCGTCGCCTGGGCCATCGCGTGAGTCCTCGCTGCCGCAGCCACCACCGAATGGACTTGCAGGATTTCTGGCGTTGGGCGAAAGTGTAGCAAGAAGTCTTGCAGCAGGCAACGACACGGCGCCGTCGAACGGTTGTCGGGGAGGGAACCGCAATGTCGAGCACATGGCCGCGTCAGGGGCATCAGGTCAGCCAATTGCTACTGCCGAGGCACTACGGCAGCGTGCCAACTGTCTTCGGGTCGCCGAAGGCGGTTCCGGACGATCTCCAGGGAGCGGATGTCGCCTTCCTCGGCATCCCCTGGCAGGCGCCGGTGCCCGACTCCCGAATCGGCGCCGCCGGCGCCAATTACTTCGGCACGAACCTGACGCCGCATACCTTCCGCACCAATTCGGTCAAGTACAACGGCTACTTGCCCGAACGCGACATCGACGTCTTCGCCGCCCTCAATCTCGTCGACTGCGGCGACGTCGCCATCGATCCCGACCTCAAGGTGACGTTCCGGACCGTCGCCGCCGCCGTCGAGCGGATCGTCCGCGCCGGGGCGATCCCGTTCACCTGCGGCGGCAACTCCGGCCCCTCGACCTACGCGGTCGTCCAGGGCGTCGCCGCCGCCGCGGACGGTCCGGTGGCCGTCATCAACTTCGACGCCCACGGCGACAACCACGCCCAGCGGATCGAAGACGACGATCCCGCTCTCCCGCCCTGGGGCGGCACGTGGGCGCTGCGTACCCTCGACATCCCCAATGTCGATCCGGCCCGCTATGTCCACCTCGGACTCCGTGGCCCGCGCAACGACGCCGGCACCATCACACGTTTCCTCGACAAGGGAGTGAAGCGCGAGCAGATCTTCACCTACGACGACGTCGTCCGCGCCCGCCGGGCTGGCTTCGAGGCGTGGTCCGCCGAGGCAATTGCCCCGGCCCTCGACGGCGCGGCTAAGGCCTGGATCGTGATCGACCCCGACTCGCTCGACATGTCGGTCTGTCCCGAGTTCGGCGACGAGCCGCTCGGTCTCTATCCGGAGGAGCTTTGCTGGGCTGCCTATCAGGTCGGCAAGGCCGCCGGCCGCAAGCGCCTGGGCGGTATCGCCCTGACCGCGATCCCCTTCGCGGCCATGACGATGCACTGGATTCTAATGTACGTCGTTATCTATGCGTTGGCTGGTGTGCATCACAGCGGAAAGAAGTAGCCGATCAGCTGCACAGATTGTTGACTCACTTGTCGAGCGCCGTGTCCCGGCCACTGATTCATTCGGTTTCCGTTGCTGCAGAATCCGCATCGCCGAGCGACCCCGACATGGCCGCTGCCTGGATCTGATGCACCGCCTCGTTCATCAACGCTCGCGACGGCCGGGTGTTGATCGCCCGGATCGCCGCCAGGTCGACTTTCGGCTCCCTCTCAGCGGTGAGCAGCCCGTTCCGCTCCTGCTGTGTGTCGGTCAGTTGCGTGTAGCAAAACCCGGCCACCACCGGCGAGTCCAGAACCGCGCCGACGAGCTCCTCGTACTTGGCAAGTAGTGCGTCGGCATCCCCTGCCGTGCCATAGCCCCACCACGGCTGACCCGGCTCCGGTGCGTCAGTGATCCCGCCGAATTCGGTCAACATCACCGGCGTGTGCGCGCGGTCGTCCGGCCGGGCAATGATCCGGCCCGCCGGTCGCCCCGTGCGTAGCGTGCGGTCGAGCACCTCTGGTGAGCCGTAGCGCTCGCTCAGCGCTGTGCCAAAGAAGGCGTAGTCGTGGATGCCCCAGACATCGCTCTCGACGTGCTCCCAGCCCTCATTCCCGATCACGGGCCGCGTCGGGTCGAGCGCCTTCGTCAGATAGTAGAGCGCCCGCACGAAGTCTCGCTGTTGCGGATCGCCCTCCAGGTTTGGTGCGCCCCAACTCTCGTTGAACGGCACCCAGGCCACAATAGAGGGGTGGCTGACGTCCCGGCGCACGACCTCAAGCCATTCCCGCGTCAACCGCTCGACGGCCACTGGCGAAAAGGCGTAGGCGTTCGCCATCTCGCCCCACACCAGCACCCCCAGCCGGTCGCACCAATACAGAAATCGCGGGTCCTCAACCTTTTGGTGAATCCGCACTCCGTTGAACCCAAGCTCCTTCGCCAGCTCGACTTCCCGTCGCAACGCCTCCGCGCTCGGCGCGGCCAGGTGTGACTCCGGCCAGAAGTTCTGCGCCAGCACGAGCCGGAGGTAATCCGGCCGGCCGTTGAGCATCAACCGGCCGCCCGCGCCGCCGGCGCTCCGCATCCCGGCGTAGCTTTGCACCCTGTCCAACTCGCGCTCTCTGTCGAGCAGCGTCAACTCGGCGTCGATCAAGTTCGGGTTGCGCGGCGACCAGATCAGACGATCGGTGTCCATCGTCAGCAAGTTGTCAGGGAAGTCGACCGTCCGGCTCGTCTCCATCCGATCGAGCGTCCATGTCTCGTCGGCCAGCGCGGCGCCGTGCAACGAGAGGCGCAATCGCAGCCGAAACGGCGCGGTCGGCGGCGGATTGAGCCGGACTGTGACACCGAGACAGCCGCGATCGAGTTCCGGCGTCCAACGCACGTCTTCGATAAAGCTGTGCCCAGTACGTTCTAGCCACACCGGCTGCCAGATGCCGGTCGTACGGTCGTACCAGATCCGGTGCGGTTCGTCGTGCCAGTCCTGCTTGCCGCGCGGCTGCGTCAAATCCTCCGGCCGGTCCTCCGCCCGCACGACGAGGACCTGCTCCTTCTCATCCGACAGCGCCGCGGTCACGTCGGCAGAGAATGGCGTGTGTCCCCCTTCGTGCCGCGCCACCAGCCGCCCATTCACCCAAACATGCGCGAGGTAATCGACCGCGCCGAAGTGCAAGAGCACCCGCCCGTCGCCCTCGGTCGATGCCCTGAACGTCCGCCGATACCACACGACCGGATGCGGGGCGGTCTCCCCGATCCCGCTCAGCCGCGACTCCGGCGGATACGGCGCCACGATCGTCCGCTCAAACCGCTCCGCCCGTTCATGCCATTCTTCGCGCAGTCCCACGTCACCGTCGTCATACGCAAACTGCCACGGCCCGCACAGATCGACCCAACTCTTGCGCGCCATCTGCGGCCGCGGATGAAGCTCTTGATTCGGCACAAATGAACTCCCCGTCGTCCCTGACTCCCGACTCCTGACTCCTGACCCCTCCGGCTACCCCTTGACTCCCGATAGGCGCACCCCTTGCACGATGTAGCGCTGCATGACCAAGAACACCACGACCAGCGGCGTCGCCCCGACCGCCGCCCCCATGAAAAGCGCGGGCAAGTTGATCGTCTGTGCGGTCAAAAACGTCGAGAGCACGATCTGCACCGTCGGCTCGCCTTTGGCGATGACCAACGGCCAGAGGAAGGCGTTCCAGCTGTAGATGAAGCTCAGGATGCCCAGGGCCATCATGATCCCCATCGAGTTCGGCAACACCATTGCGCGGTAGATGCCGAAATAGCTCAACCCGTCGAGGCGAGCGGCCTCTTCGATCTCGACCGGAAAGTCGAGATAGAACTGCCGGAACAGGAATGTCGCAAACGCATTGAACAATCCGGGCACGACGATGCCCCAGATCGTATTGACGCCGCCAAGCTGGGAGACCACCACATAGCTCGGGATGAAGGTGACGGCGCTGGGAACCATCAGCGTCGACAGGATGACGAAGAACGCCACGTTGCGACCGCGCACCGGAATGCGCGCGAGGGCATATCCTGCCATCGACGCGAAGAGCGTCTGCAGGACCAGGTTGACCATCGCGATGATCGCCGAGTTGCGCAGGCCGGTGCTCATCGGCGCCAGCTTGTCGTCGAAGAGCGTGTTGAAATTCTCCCATTGCGGCGACGCCGGCCACCACTTCCACTCGAACCCCGTGATTTCGGCCTGGGTCATCAGCCCGTTGCGCACGATCAGGTAAAAGGGGAAGAGGAAGAGGATCGCCAGCGGAATCAGCACCAGATAGCGGAGGAACGCGCCGAGGCGCCGCCCGTAGGATCGGCCGCGCCGGGCCGGAACGACCAGCGGTCTCGCGCGTTCGACGGACGCGGGAGTGTCGGTGATCGTCGCCATTGCGCGTCCTCCTCCCTGGCTCCTATGCCGCCGTCGACCGGCCGAAGCCGAAGATGCGTCCTTGCACCAGCGTGACAATGATGATGATCGCGGTCAGGATAAACGCGCCCGCCGAGGCCAGGCCGTAGTTCTGGTTGCTCATCCCGATCTGGTAGAGATACAGGAGCGGGGGGCGGGCAAGCGATAGGTTTCCCGCCGACGAGCCAGTGCTGCCGAACACGTTGAAGAATTCGTCGAAGGCTTGGAAGGCAGCGATAAAGTTGAGCAGTAGGACGGCGATCGACGTGTTGCGCAGCATCGGCAGCGTGATCGTCCAGAAGGTCGTCCAACCCGAACGCGCCCCGTCCACGTACGCCGCCTCATACAGGTCGCGCGGGATCTCTTGCAATCCCGCGATGAAGATGATCATGTAGAACCCGACCTGAAGCCAGAGCCGGACCGTCACCAGCACCAACCAATACCAGGGCGGGTCGCCCGCCGGCGGCGAGATCCACGAGATCACTTTCTCGTAGCCAAACCATTCGTACAGGGCCAGGTTGGCGACGCCATAGGGCGTGCCGTTGAAGATGCTCGTCCGCCAGACCAGCGTTGCGATCACGTAGGAGATGGCGGTTGGGATGAAAAAGGCCGTGCGAAAGAATGGACGGCCAAATCCGGCCCCGTTGACCAACATCGCTAGCGCCAACGAGACGACAAACGTTAGCGGGACGATGAAGGCGGTGAAAATAGCGATCGTCCGCAGCGACTTGCGAAAGTCGGAGTTGCGCAAGATGTCGACGTAGTTGTCGAAGCCGACGAACTCGCTGATGCTGACGGTGTTGCGTGCTTCCGAGAGACTGATCAGAAAGCCCCAAACGATCGGCGTGAATGTGAAGAGGGCCAGCCCAATCAGCATCGGCGCCATCAGCACCCAAAAGGCGATCGTCGCCTCCCACTTTTGCTGCCGCCAGAAGGGTCCAGCCTTCGCGCTCCCAGCGTCCCCCGCACTCACGCTCATCCGCTCCGGCCTTTCCTCAAGCCGATCCGTCGCTTCGAGCGACATTCCCCGTCACGCCGAGCCACTCACTCTCATTGTCATTCCGCGCCCACCCCCCGTCATTCCGAGCTTGTCGAGGAATCTGGCTCTCATGGGAGACGTCCCTCACAAGAGCCAGATCCTTCGACGAACTCCCAAGCTCAGGATGACGACGGATGGGCTCGGAACAACGAAGCCCCGCAATCAGGGTCTACGCGAGCACCTGATCCAGCTCTGCCTGGCACCGCTCGGCCGCCGACGCCACCTCAGCCGCCGCGTCCGCCCCGTTCTTGACGATGTTGGTCAGGGCGTCGCGTTCGATCGTATCCATTGCCGACGTGTGCTGCGGCGGTATGATCCGTCCGTGGTCGTTCAAGAATGTGACCGCCTCGGCGGGAGGACCATCCTGCAGCGGCTCGGCCGACGCCGCCGCGCTCTGCCGCGGAGGCACGTGGAAGCCGTAGCTGAGCGACCAGTCCTGCTGGATCTCCGTGTTCTCGATCCAGAGCCAGGCCGCCAGCTGCTTGGCCTGCTCCAAGTACCGTGTCTGGCCGTTGACCAGCTCGTTCCAGCCACCCCAGAAGGTCGTGGGCGTTCCCTCGGCGTCGAGCGCCGGCCACGGCAGCACGCCGAAGTCGTCGCCGATCCCGTCGCGGATTCCCGGCATTGCCCACAAGCCTGTCCATTGCATCGCCGCCAGCCCCTGATTGAAGGCCGACGGATCCCACCAGTCGGTCGGCGCCCCAATCAGGAGCGCGCCGGAGTCGTT
>JBOGUE010000521.1:0-2644 GCA_050695955.1 Thermomicrobiales bacterium
TCCCTGACCCCTGACTCCTGTCATCCGTCCAACATCCATTCGGCGCGGCGCAACTGCTCCCGGCGACGCCGCACGCGGCGCAGCCGGATGGAGAAGGCCACCGGACCGGCCACCGCCGCGGCCGGAATGACCAAGAATGGCCAAGTCGTTGCCGTCAGCAACGCTCCGGCCTCCCAACCGCGCGATGCCCACAAGATCGCCCCCACCGTGGCCATCTTGAAGGCAAAGAGCGTCCACAGGAAGACCCAAACCACCGACGTTTCGTCGTACGGCGCCGGTTCGCCCCCGCCAGGACGGGCGGAGTGGACGCGCGATGGATGTTCGATGGCCATGGCCACTCTCCAATCGCTCGTGTCGAACCACCAGCACCGCACAGTATAGGTCCGACCCTCCGCCAGATGTGTCGCACACGTTCATTGCCGTGCCACTGGTGAGAGGGTCTTTGCCGGCGCCGCGCTGTCACCACGCGCTTCGCGGTCGGCGCGGCCGGCCCACTTGAAGAAGATGATGGTGATCAGGATGAGGTAGATCAGGTTTTCGATCACCCACATCATCAGGCCGCCGAGTTCTTGGTCGGTCGCCAGGCTAATGCCCCAGAGGCGCGGCGCGACTTCGTACGCCTCATAGAGTCCCGGTTCAGCGAGAGTGACGAAGGCGCCGACGATGCCGCCGGGGATCGTCATCGCGAAGAGATACAGGCATTGCAGGATCTGGGGTAGGCGCGGCCACTCGGGAAGTGGGCCGAGGATCGGCCACCAGGCGAGTAACGAGACGCCGATGAAGGTCAAATGCATCGCGATGTGCACCGGTGCGGACTTGAGCGAGGCGTCGTAGAAGCTCGGCATGTGCCAAAAAGTGATGGCAGTGTTCGCGATAACGAAGGCAACGACGGGTCGCGTCAGCGTCCGGCCGACGCGATCGCTGACGGGATTGTGTGTCAGCGGCCGCAGCACCCAGGCCGGCAGTCCGATCAACCACAGCGGGGCGACGAGCAACATCAGGATCAGATGTTGAGCCATGTGGGCCGAAAGCAGATAGTTGTCGCTCCAATCGTCCAGCGGCGGCCCAAGGGCAATCAGCAGGACGACGCAACCGGCGATGAAGGCGGCGGTCTGCCCGCCGGTAACCAGTCGCTCCTCGTAGCCAGGCCGGCGGCGGTTGAGCGGGCCGGTCCAGGCGATATAGCCGGCGATCAGGGCGAAGACGCCGAGCACGACGCTCGGTTCGAACCGCCAGGCGCTGTGCAGAAACCCTTCAGGGTAGCCGTCGCCGGCGTGCAGAATTGGCAAGATGACGTGCGACATGATGGTTCCTCGCCGGAAGGCGAGCGGCGGGGCGAAACGCCCGCTCCGCTATCCGGCGCGCTACGTCAGCAGCGTCTGCGCGTAATCTAACCCGTGGGCCCCGAAGAGCACGGCCAGCGCTGCCACAATCGACGCGGCGACCACGAGCCCGGCGCCGAACTTCCACAGGAAGAGCTTGTCGTCGAACTTCAAGTGCATGAAGTAACCGACGACAGCGGTGAACTTGATCGCCGAGAGCGTGATCAGCGCCGGGACGAGCAGCCCCGCGTCGTGCATCCATTCGATGTAGTAGATCGCGACCTCAACGATCGTGATCAAGGCGAGGATCACCGCGACCTTGATGTAGGTGAACTCGCCCGGGTGGTCGTGCCCGTGCCCGTCGTGCTCGATTGCTTCCGCGTGCTGCGCCATGGCTCCCTCCGGTCGCTGGGGGCTAGGAGTCAGGAGTCAGGGGTCGGGGACAACGGGCCGTGCTCTCCCTGACCCCTAGCTCCTGACTCCTGACCCCTACATCACTCCGATGAAGCGCAGGGCGTGTTCGGCGCCCTCTTCGATGGTTTCGACCTCGTCGTACGGAATCAGGTAGACGAGGGTGAAGATGATGATCCAGACGATGTCGACGAAGTGCCAATAGAGGCCGGCGATCTCGACGTTGAGCGCCTGGTCCTTGCTGACGCCGCCGCGCAGGCTGACGATCAGGAGTGAGATGAGCCAGATGACGCCGATCGTGACGTGGGTGCCGTGGAAGCCGGTCAGCGTAAAGAAGGTCGTGCCGAACATGTTTGTCGTCAGGCCAAGCCCTTCGTGGTAGAAGGCGGTGAACTCGAAGTACTGACCGCCGAGGAAGATCGAACCGAGGAGCGCGGTGGCCGCGAGCCAGATCCGCAACCCGCGGTGGTCGCCTTTCTGGATGGCGGCGAGCGCCAGCACCATCGTCAGCGAGCTCATCAGGAGGACGAAGGCGCTGATCGAGGTGTAGGGGATGTCGAGGATCTCGTGCGGGGTGGGCCCGGTGCCCTGGCCGGCCGCGATCAGCTCCTCGGTCCGCCCCCGGTAGATGACGTAGGTGGCGATCAGCGAACCGAAGAACATGCAGTCGGAGGCAAGGAACGCCCACATGAGGAGCTTGCGGTGGTCCAGCCCGGTACTGGTCGGCGGGTGATCCGCATGACCGTGCCCGGCGTCGTGTCCCGCTCCGTGCGCGTCGTGCAGTGTTGCGACGGCTTGTGCCAAGGTTGGTTCCTCCAAGCGGAAGGCGGAAGGCGGAAGGCGAAAGGCGTCACGAGATCGTAGTGCCTATCCGCACGGATCGCCAAACGCTTTACCGCATCGCTCCCATC
>JBOGUE010000522.1:0-10875 GCA_050695955.1 Thermomicrobiales bacterium
GTGGCGTTTTGCCCGGCCTATCACCTCGGCTCGTTTGTGAGTTATGTGCTTTATCCGCCGGCCCTGGTTGTTTTCTTTGGCGCGCCGGAGTTGTTGGCGCGGTCGCAACCGCGGAACGGCGACTTGAACGGCAATCGACCGGCTGAGCCGGTGGAACTGATCAACCCGATCAGCGGCACGGTCGAGACCGAAGAACTGCTCGACGGCCTCCGGGCGCTCGGGGACGCGAACCGCTTGCGGATCGTCGACCTATTAGCGGGGCGGGAGTTGTACGCACAGGAGATCGTTGGGCGACTGGGGATCGCGCAGTCCGCGGTGTCTCGGCACTTATCGATGTTGGAACGCGCGGGAATCGTGACAGTTCGGCCGCGCGGCGGCAGCAAATATTACGCGGTTGAATGCGGCCGCCTCAATGCCTTGGCAGACGCCTTGCGAACGCGGGGGCACTCGTAGGCAAATTTGCTGGCCGTGGCACCAATCGTGCAACTAGGCGAAATGAACTCGCAACACGGCAAGTACCTGACCTTCGGAATGTCGTGGAACCTTAACAACCGAACGCTTGTTCGTTCCCGGCAGAGCCGCCCGACGGCCCGGGCCTTTTGGGGACGAACGGACTTGAATCGGCAACGCCGCGGCGTTTTCGCTCAGGTCCACCTAATTTAGCCCTCACAGGCGGCGTTAGCCGGTCGCCTGGAAGATCTTCCTCGTTCTTCCTCTTTTGCGGAGCGAGGTTCGCCGCAAGCGAATCCCGTATCCCGCTCCTCTACACCCCCTCTCCGACGCTTGATCTTTCGATCACGGTCAAGCTGGACATCCTCGGCAGTGGTCGAACAGACAGGAGCGCCCGGCGCCAAACGCGCCGGGCGCAGCTGTTTAACGAACTGCTCGACCTTGCGCGATTCAATCTCCCGACGCTGGGGCGGCGTCGACCGGTTGGCGGCGAACGAGCTTGGGGCGGAACGTGTAGGCAAGTTCAGAGGCAAGCACCACGGCATCGTCTTCGCGGCCCGCTACCTCATAGCCCTCGACGGCGGCCTGTTGGCCATGCCGCGGCAGGTTCCAGAACGAAGGGACCGTTGAGAGATCGAGTGCCGGGTCGAGGGTTGCCGCCTCCGCGAAGAGGTCGCGCGCCTGATCGAAGCGTCCGTCACGCGCCTGCATCAGCGCGCGGACCGCCGCCGCTCGCGCTTTTCGCTCGTTCACGGAGAGGGGATCGATCGGCGGACCCGGCATCGCGGCCGCATCCTCTCCGGCGCCCAGGTCACGAGCCGCAACTGGCGCTGTCCGCGCGACATGACCCGCCGCATCGAACAGTGCGAGCGAACTGGGCAAGACGGCCGTTTCCCAATCCGCCTCGTCCGCCGCCGATTGCGTCGAGCGGCCGACGAGGCGGGCGAGTCGTCGTCGCCAGCGTTCCATCGTCAGTTCCATCACGAATACCGCCGGTCCTGTGATGACCATCCCCGCCATTCCCGTCTCGTGATGCCCGCCGGCTTGGGTCGGCCGCGGACGGGCGAGCAGCATCGCGGGGAGTCTCTTGGGCGACACGCCCGTTATCGGCGCCGCTTCCATTGTGTCCGTACATTGAGCGAACACGATCGCCATGCTAGCACCGAAAGTGTACGTACACAAGGGAGGTGGCACACGCACGGAGGCGAGGCGGTACACTTTCGCCCATGACGGACCCTCCTTCGGCTTCGACCTCCTGGGACACATTGGACCAGACACGCACAGATCCAGATGCGGACGGTCTCGCGCCGCGGGCGGCGCTGATTGCCCTGGCGCGGCGCAGTGAGCGGATTGTCGCCTTTACCGGCGCCGGCATCAGCACGGAATCGGGCATCCCTGATTACCGAGGACCGGGCGGCGTCTGGGAACGCAACGCCGCACCGACTCTGAGCGACTTCCAGACGAATCCGGCGACACGGCGCGAATACTGGCGGCACCGGCGCACTGGCTACCACGAGCTCGCGGCGGCGACGCCCAATCAGGGACATCGCGCCCTCGCCGCGTTGTCCTCGGCCGGCCGCGTGCACTCGGTTATTACGCAGAACATCGACGGGCTCCATCAGAAGGCTGGGCACGATCCCGATCAGGTGATCGAGCTCCACGGAACCGCGCATCGCATCCGCTGTCTCGACTGCGGCACGATGTGGCCCGCCGCCGAGATCCAGGAACGACTCGCCCGCGGCGATGATGAGCCGCGCTGTGAGCGGTGCGGCGGTCCGCTCCGCGCCGCGACGATCCTTTTCGGCGAATCCTTGCCCGCCGACGCGTTGCAGCGTGGGGTTGAGGCCGCGCGCAGCTGCGACCTGATCCTGGTGGTCGGCAGCTCGCTGATCGTCAAGCCGGCGGCGCATCTGCCGCTGCTCGCCAAGCGCGAAGGCGCGGGATTGGTGATCGTCAACCGCACCGCGACCCCACTGGACCGGCTCGCGGACCTCAGGATCGAGGGCGAGGCCGGCCCGACACTGGGCGCACTCGCGACGGCACTGCTCGGCGACGGTTGGGACCAGCGGGCCAGAATCGACTAATCTGAGGCAGCCAGTTCTGGCCGCCTGTCACGCCAGAGGAGTAACCGCGTGCCGACGCTCGACAACCCGATTGCCTTTTCGCTTTTCGGCGCCGACATCCGCTGGTACGCGATCTTCATACTGACCGGGATCGTTGCCGCGATTCTCGTGGCCCGTTGGCTGGCGCAGCGGCGAGGGATGGATCCCGACTTCATCCTCGACGCGGCGCCACCGGTCGTCCTCGGCGCCATCGTGGGCGCGCGCCTGTACTATCTGCTGTTGCAAGCCGATCACTACCTGGACAACCCCGGCGATGCGTTCAACGTCCGCCTCGGCGGACTGACGATCCACGGGGCGCTTGTGGCAGGCATCGCCATCTTTGCCTATCTCTGCTGGCGGCGTCGGTATCGGTTCTTAGCCTGGGCGGATTTCGTGATCGCCGGCGTGCCGATCGGTCAGGCAATCGGCCGCTGGGGCAACTGGGCGAATCAAGAGGCGTTTGGCACCCCGACCGATCTGCCGTGGGCGGTGACGATTGAGCCCGCCCGGCGACCGGCCGAGTACGCCACGTCGAGCACCTTCCACCCGACCTTTCTCTACGAGGGTATCCTCGACCTGCTCATTGCCGCGGCCCTGATCTGGATCGTCTTGCGCCTGCCGCGTTCCCGCTGGTGGCGGGAAGGCGACGCCCTTTGGGTCTACTTCGTACTCTATGGCGCCGCCCGTTTCGTCATCGAACGAGTTCGCACCGACAGTCTCTACATCGGTCCGTTGCCCGCCGCCTACTGGCTGAGCTTCGGGCTCTTCTTTGGTGGCCTCGCCATGCTGGCGCTGCGCCACACCATTTGGCCCGGGCGAGTTGCCGATCCGTATCCGGAGACGACCGCACCCCTGACTCGCCCCGTCGATTCGGGCGTTACGACCGGCGAGACCACCTAGCGATCGCCTCATTTGATACCGAAAGGACCCGCGTGACTCAACTCGACAACGCCCTCGCCCAACGCTCGTGGCAAGCAATCGGCCGAATCGTAACCGCGCACGTCACGATGTTGGCCGAGGTAGGCGTTCTCGACGCCGAGGGAAAAGCATCGCTCTTAGCCGCGCTCGACGGCGTACGTCGTGGCAACCCTCCGGCGTCCCGCCTGGTCGACCTGATCGCCGCCTTCGACGAGCGAACCGAAGGCCAGTCACCGCCAGGGGTAGTCGGGGCGGCGGCGGTGGGGAGGGGCACAGCCGAAGTGGTCGCCACGGTCGTCCGCCTCATCCTCCGTGACGATCTGCTTGCCCTTGGAGACGAGATCCATCGACTTCAACTGTCGTTGATCGACTTGGCCGGGACGCATGCGGTGACGACGATGCCCGCCTACAGCGGCGGCGTTGCGGCCCAACCGACGACCTTAGGCCACTTCCTGGGCGGGTTGATCGGTCCGCTAGGGCGCGCCTCGGAGCACTTGGCGGCCGTATACGCTTCGGTCGACCACTCCCCACTCGGCGCCGGCGCGCTCGCCTCGACGGTGATCGAGATCGACCGGGAGCAACAGGCGGAGTTGCTCGGTTTCTCGACACTCCTCGACAACACGTTCGACGCGGTAGTCGCGGTCGATCACCTTGCCGCGTGCGTCGATCTGACCTCGACCGTGGCGACAGGGATTGGGCGCTTCCTTTCCGAACTCATCGCGTGGCTCCGCATCGAACCCGGCGCCTTTCGGCTCTCCACCGGCTGGACCGGGGCCGAGCCCGGCTTGCCACAACTGACGCCCGCAACGGGCATCATCAATCTTCAGGGGTTGGCAGCCGGCGTCGTGGCGGACGCGGACGCCGTGCGCCGACTCGCCGCTGGTGCGCCGTATGCGCCGATCACTGGGTTGGCCGACCGGGCGCTCGCGCTAACAAGCCGCTGCTTGACCGACGTGGGAGTTCTCGCCGAACGGACCGGTTCGCTTCTGACGACCGGACTCGACGTTAATCGGGCGCTGCTGGCAAACCGCGCGGGGAAGGGCTTTTCGACGGTCAGCGACCTCGGCGACTTCCTGATGATCGAAGCGGGTCTGGAGCCCGCGCCGGCACGGGCCATCGCTTCGCTCACCTACCGGCGGGCGGTAGAAGAGGGCCTGGAGGCGAGCGGAATCACGCCGGAGATGATCGACGGGGCGGCGTTGATGGTGCTCGGCCGCGAGGTCGGCGTCGAGTTCGAAGCGATCAGCCGCTACCTGGCCCCGCGCCGCTTCATCGAGCGCCGGACGGTAACTGGTGGCCCCGCGCCACAGGCACTTCGCGCCTCCTTCGACCGTGAACGTGGGCGTTTGGCAGCAGACGAGCGCTGGCTGACAGAGACACGGCAACGGATCGACGAGGCAAATGGACGATCAGACAATGAAGTGTAGCGACGGACCTGCCCCTACATAGCGCCCGTCAATCCGCCTTGTATTGTTGAAGGGTGATCGCGTTCGTGGCGGTCGCCCAGGAACCCCAGGCCTGGTCGTAAGGGGTGGGCCAGCCGCCGTCGTCCTGTTGCTCGGCGCGCAGGCGGTCGAGTTGGTTGGCGATGAGGTCAGGCGGGAGCCGGCGGGCGAGGTCACCATCACGTGGGCCGAGGTGCTCGAAGAAGTGCTGGGCGTCGTCGTAGCCGCCCGCTCGGGCGACGTGTTCGATCCGCGCGGCGATGCGTTCGACGTATTGCTCACGCCGCGGGTGATCCACCCACGGGAAGTACTCGACGTATGGCAATAGCGTGTAGAAGTCGGCGGAATCGACCGCTTCCAGTGACGCCAGACGATCGGCGAGGGCGGCGACCCGTGAATGCAGGCGTTCGGAGCCGATGCCTATTTGCGCGGCGGCGCCGGCGAGGTCGAGTGCGGGGTTCAGGCTCGGAAACTGCCAAGCCTTGAACCACGACGCCAGGTCGTGCTCGTAGACACCGGGCGAGAAGCGCCAGCATCCGTCCTCGTCTTGTTCTCGCTCCAACCACCCTTCCAGATGCTGGACAATCGGCTCGTCCCGATTCGCACCGACCACGTGCAAGACGTGCAGGGCCATGCGGGCGGCAAAGGGCTGGCTATCCGGGGCTTTGATGTCCACTTCTAGGTTGCGGCCGAATCCGCCGTCCTTGTTTTGGTATTTCGCAAGCTCGGCGATGACCGCGTCTCGCGGTCCGCTGGCGCAGACGTATCGCGTCAGGGCCGCGTCGAGTGGCCGACCCTGGCGATCGAGAAATGAAATCGCTTTGTCCCGCGGCGTCATCGAATACTCCTCTTTTGTCCGCGATTTCGTCGTGGTGGCCGGCGCCGTGACGCCCAAACAGCCACCTCGACCAGCCTAGCAACCGGAAGGTGACACCGTTGGGTCACCTTCGCCGTCGTGTTTCGTCGCAGTCGCGGAGGCGAGGTCGTGGACGAGGCGTCGCAGGTCGACCGGCACGACGATCTCCATCTCCGGGCCAAATCCGAGGAAGGTGCGGGCATAGTATGGCCACTCGCTCGGAGGGCAACGGAACCGGAGTTCCCAGCGGTCGGGCCCAATCTGGCAGATCCGTCCTTCCAGGCGAGGCAGATCATCTCCCAGGCGCGCGCCGGTATAGGTCAGCGCAATGACCACCTCGGGATGTGAGGGGTCATCGTACGGCGGACGGCGGACGTTCGCGGCCGCACTCGCCTCTTCGGCCGTTGGCGGCGTTGCGATGACGTCGACCGTCAGCATCCGATCCAAGCGGAACTGGCGTCGCTGGCGAGCGTCGAGCGAGATCGCGTTGCAGTGCCAGAATCCTTCGCGCTCGACCAGCGACTCCGGCAGGATGGTATGAACGGCGACGCGGCGCAGCGATTGATACTCAATCCGCAGCCACCGCTGGCGTGCAATCGCGTCCTTGACCCTGGCGAAGTGCTGGAGCCGGCGGGGGTGGCGCGGAGCTTCGACCTCGATCATCGCCAGTTCGCGCTCCGCGGCAGTCACGATTTCCGGTCGCATCACGCCGCGTAACTTATCCACCGCGGACTGGACCGCGGACGACAGTGGCGCGTCCGGATGGCTGCCGAGTCCACGCGCGGCAAGAAGCAAGGCGGCGGCTTCGGTCTGCGTCAGTTGGACGGGTTTGAGCCAGTGGTCGCCGTGCAGTTCCAGGCCGCCGCCGGCGCCCGGCAGGCTGACGACCGGCACACCGATCTCGCAGAGGGCGTCGATATCGCGCAGGATGGTCCGGCGGGAGACCTCGAACCGTTCGGCGAGTTGCCCGGCGGTGCGCCGGCCGCTTTGCAGGGCGAGGATGATGCCAGTGAGGCGGTCGGTGCGGTTCATCGCTTCCCGGTGATCGAACGATGGATGCGGACGACGCAAGCGGCTGGAGTATACTGCGGGCGCAGGAGCATACTGGGTTTGGCGTGGTCCGCCAAGGACGGGCAGATCACTTGCATCATTAGGATGGACATCATTACTCGCATCACCTTTCCCACCAATCAACCGAACGAGCAAGCGTTGCTGGTCGCCGTCGATCGTCACGATGCGAGTTGGCAGGTCGCCGACGCGCTCGAGGAGCTGGCGCGGTTGGCCGAAACGGCCGACGTCGAGGTCGTCGGCTCGTTGACGCAAAAGCTTTCCCACCCGGTGTCAGGCACCTACGTCGGGAAGGGAAAACTCGAGGAGATCAAGGCGCGGCGGGAGTCGCTCGAATACGACCTCGTCATCTTCAACGACGAACTGAGCCCAGCGCAGCAGCGCAATTTGGAAAAGGCGCTCGAGGTCAAGATCCTCGACCGCACGGCGCTGATTCTGGACGTCTTCGCCCGCCGGGCGCGGACGCACGAGGGCCGTTTGCAGGTTGAGCTGGCGCAGCTCGAATATCGATTGCCGCGCCTGACCGGCATGTGGACCCACCTATCCCGGCAGGCGGTTGGCGGCGTCGGACTGCGCGGGCCCGGCGAAACGCAGCTCGAAGTCGACCGGCGGGAGGCGGGCAAGCGCATCTCCTTCATCAAGCGCGAATTGGGCGAGGTGCACCGCCATCGTGAGCTCTACCGAGAGCGGCGGCGCGAGCGCAACGCGCCAGTGATCGCCCTGGTTGGTTACACGAACGCCGGCAAGAGCACGCTGCTCAACGCGCTGACCGGCGCAGGGGTGCTGGCGGAGGACAAGCTCTTCGCCACCCTCGATCCGACGACGCGACGGGTGCCGCTGCCCGGTGGGCGCGGCGTTCTCTTCACCGACACGGTCGGGTTTATCAACAACCTGCCGACGATGCTGATCGCCGCCTTCCGGGCGACCCTCGAAGAGATCAACGAGGCGACCCTGCTCGTCCACGTCCTCGACGTGACGCATCCGAACGCGGGCGAGCAGATCGTGACGGTGAACCAAGTGCTCGAAGAAATCGGCGCGGACGGTTGCCCGGCGATCATGGCGCTCAACAAGAGCGATTTGCTAGCGGCCAACGGCGGGACGTCCCTGGAGGAAGTCCTCGCGTCGCTCGGCCTGCCCGAGGACTCCGTGACGATTTCGGCGGTCAACGGGACGGGGTTGGACGCTCTCTTGGCACGCATCGAAACCGAGATCGAGCGGCAAGAACGCTACGTCACGGCGCGCGTAACAATCCCCTTCAATCGCGCCGAGTTGGTCGATCTCTTCCATCGGCTGGGCACGGTCGAGGCGACGACGTACGACGAGGGCGGCTCAACTGTGACGGGGCGATTGCCCGAACGCGCGATCGCCCACTTTTCGCCCTTCCTCACGGTGATCCACGGACCGGAGGCGACCGCCGATGCGGTTGCGCGGGCTGATGACACCCCGCATGAGGACGTGGCCGCGCCGCACACCGCGGCCTAGAGGCCGGGGGCAGGGCGTGACGAACAGCAACCGAGCCGTCACCTATCGCGATGCCGGCGTTGACATTGACGCCGCGACCACGGCATTGGATCGGATCAAGGAACATGGCCGCTCGACCTTCGGCGTAGCCGGAGCGGGGGCGCCAATCGGGCATTTTGGCGGCGTCTTTCGGTTGCCGGCCGGGCCTGATCGGTTGCTGGTTGCGAGCGCGGACGGCGTCGGCACGAAGCTCAAGCTCGCCTTCGTCTTGGGAGGCGAAGCCCACGCCCACGTCGGGGCCGATCTGGTCAACCACTGCGTCAATGACTTGCTGGCGTGCGGGGCGCGCCCCCTCTTCTTCCTCGATTACGTGGCGATGGGATCGCTTGACGGCGACGTGCTCGACCGCCTCATCGGCGGTATGGCGGAGGCCTGCCGGGAGAACGGACTGGCTCTGATCGGCGGCGAGACGGCCGAGATGCCTGGGATGTACGCGCCGGGAGAGTACGACGCGGCCGGGTTCATCGTCGGCACGGTCGAACCGGACCGGTTCATCGACGGCAGCGCCGTCGCCGAGGACGATCTCCTTATCGGGCTGCCGAGCGACGGGCTGCACACGAACGGCTTTAGCCTGGCGCGAACGATCGTCGGCTTGACCGGCGAAACAGACGCTGATCTGACGCTGCTGGACGAGCCGCTGCCTGGCAGTGAACTCGACACCGTGGGCGAGGCGTTGATGCGGCCGCACCGCTCATACCTGCCGACTGTGCTGCCTTTAGTCGAACGCGGACTTGTGCGGGGGATGGCACATATCACCGGGGGCGGGCTGGTGGACAACGTGCCGCGCATGTTGCCGCCGGTCGTAGCGGCGGACTTTGATCGGTCGACCTGGGAGGTTCTGCCTATATTCGGATACCTCGCCGGAATGGGGGATGTTGCACCCGCCGAGATGTTTCGCGTCTTCAATATGGGCATCGGCTTCGTTTTGGCGGCGCATCCCGACGACGCGGCGACGGTCCTGGCGGAACTGCCCGAGGCGCGGGTAATCGGCCGCGTGGTGGCGCGTGGAGATGCCGGCGAGCCGCCGGTGCGCGGACTTTTCACGCCGACATCGACTTCCTGACAACCGTCGAAAGCGGACACCGATGGCGCTGATCGATCTGACCGCCCGCGAGATCCAGGGCAAGATCGTCTACTTCGGGCCCGGACTCGGCGGCAAGACGACGAACCTGCTCCACGTCTACCGGCGCCTGCCGGACGAGCGGCGGGGAGAGATGGTCTCGCTTGCCACGGCCGAGGGGCGGACCATCTTCTTCGACTTGATGCCGCTCGACCTGGGCACGGTTCTCGGCTTCAAGATCCGGTTTCGCCTCTACACCGTCGCCGGTCAGGACCGCTACGAGCGGGCACGAGGGGCGGTCCTCTCAGGGGCCGACGGCGTTGTCTTTGTAGCGGACGCGCAGCGGTCACGCTTGGACGACAACCTCACCAGTTTGCACGAGCTCGAAGGTCTGCTTGCGGCGCAGGGAAAGCGGTTTGAAGCGGTCCCGTTCGTGCTTCAGTACAACAAGATGGACTTGCCAACGGCGCTGCCGGCCGCCGTGCTCGACCAGCACCTGAACCCCGGCCGCGCGGCCCGATTCGAGGCGGTCGCGGTTCGCGGTGCGGGCGTTTTCGACACGTTGCGAGCCATCTGCAAGCTGACAGCCGCGAATCTCTAGGGCGTCCTCCCGACACCACTCCCCCTGCGTCATGTCGAGCTTGGGAGTCCCGGAGTCCCGGAGTCCCGGAGTCCGTCGAGGCATCCGGCCCTGATTTGGGACGTCTGTCCGCGGAGCCAGATCCTTCGACTTGGACTCCGCGCTCAGGAAAACGGGGAGAGCCAAGCGTAAAGTACGTCGTCCGACGTATGTCGTTGCCCCCGCGTGTCGATCGCGATTACGTGGAATGCCGGATGTGCGGGGGTAGTGTCTGAGGCAATATAGGGTCATGCCGGAAGGGAAGAGGGACCGACGCCAACGAACGAATAATGTGCATGGGATGCGAACGAGGCGGCCATGGTGAATGCCGCCGAACCGAATGGAACCGGGATAGTTGAGTTGATGGCCTGGGCGACCGGTTAGAGCGGGACTGCCCAGGCGGATGCGAAACGAGCGAGTGGGTTTGCGGTCATATGTGGAATGGACCGCTCGGCACGGCGCTAATGGGTGGTTGGCTGTGCGAGCGGGCAGTGGGCCAGCAATGGCATAGGTTGGGGCGGCGCGCGTCGCCACCCGGGTTGATGAGCATGGTCGGTCTGTCCGCCGGTCTGGACCCTGGGGAACGCTCCACGGCGAGCGATCTCCGGGGTTTGGCGTGTGGCGGTGGGATAGACGGCGCGTGTTATGCTGAAATCGCGCGAAACCTCGACGCCCCTCGCCGCGTTACAAAGTTCAGAGAACTGGGCGTCTGACCTTCGGCCCGTAGCCAGTCCGAGCGATGTGCTTGGCGAATCGACGGACCGGACCGCTCGGTACCGCACGGACGAAGCAGAGCCGTGCCCTTCCGTTGGGGTCTCTCCCGGTCGGTGCCGGCC
>JBOGUE010000523.1:0-9627 GCA_050695955.1 Thermomicrobiales bacterium
CCCCGACCGCGATCGCGAACGCTTGCGTATCGAAGTCACCCTCGTCGTCCGTCGCCGCGGTCTCGGCCGCCGGCGTTCCGGTCACCACCGCCGCCTCGGGACTGGCGGCCGGAATCGCCGCTGGGGACGCGGCCGGGCTGGCAGACGGCGACGCCACCGGGCTGCCACCCGCGACCGTGAAGGTGAACTCGCCCTCCTCCGGATGGTCGTCTTCGCCGGAGAGCGCGCTCCACTGGACGGTATAGACACCCGCCGCAAGATCGGGCGGCAGCGAGACAGTGACCCGCTTGCGCTCCGGATCGTTCAGGTCAACCGCCGAATCGCCGAGATCGACCGTCGTTCCATCCGGCCCCATCACCGACAACGTCGTCTCCGCCGGATCGACCTCTTCGGTGAACCAAACCTCGACCATCGCCGGCGCCGGCGCCACCGTGCCGCCAATCGGCGGATCGGCCCGCTCCGGCTCGGCATGCGCGAGCGCCGGCCGCGGCGGCGCTTCCAGGGCGACGAACGCCGCCAGTGCCAACGCAACCAACGCGGGACGTAGAGCAGACCTCACCACCGACAATGTCCTCCTACCTCAACCAAGCCCGGGGAGGGCGATGCCCTCCCCGGGAAGCCCAATGGGCTAGTTTAATGCAGACGTCCAATTCGGACGCGGACCCGCGCTAGTCCTCGTCCTTCGGAAACTCGAGCGGCTCCCGCGCCTGCACCGAGTCGAAACCATCCGGCGACGAGGTGAAGGTCTCGTCAACTGCCACCCCCTCGATCTCGCCGGCAATGTGGAAGCTATAGTCCCCCTCGGCCATCGGGAAGAAGTGCGACACGTAGAGACCGGGATCGCGGAAGGCCGGTTGCAGCGGCAGATCCATCGACTGATCGCCGTAGATCACTTCGGCCGTCAGCGTCGTCTCCAGCCCTTCGATCGGGATGCGCGCCTCCTCGCCCTCGGCGGTCGGCGTTGCCTCCGGCCCACCCGGCTTGGTGATGCGCAGGCTGAGCCCGTTCTTCTCGCCGACGAAGGCCGGCTCCTCGATGAACCCGACGACGAATTGGTACTGCCCGTCGGCGACCTCACGTCGCTCGTGGGCCAGGGTCGCGATCGGCAAGGCCAAGGCAAGCGCGGCGATAACGACCAGCGCCAACCGGATGCGGTAGGTCCGCGGCATGGTGAACTCCTCTGTGCCGCCGCATTCCGCGGCGGCCATGTGATCTAACCAACACAGAAAACGGCTGGAAGCTTCTCGCGTGGCGGGGGCGCGTCGGGCGCCGGGCAGCACCCGACCGGAATGCGCACGGTGGCAATCGGCAATCGCCGCAACAACGTCAGCGCCAGCAGCGCAGTCGCCGCGCTCACCGTCACCGCCAGTCCGACCGCGCGCTCGGCCGATCCGGTCAGCTCCGAGAGGAGCGGAACATCCGGCGGGGCAGTCGTGGCGGATGTACGAAATGCGGAGACGTCAGCCGGCAGCAGGCGCCCACCCACAACATGGCGTTCCGGCACGGGCAACCAACCGGCATCCGAACGAATGCTCACCAGACCGTGGTGATCGAACGCGTCACCGTTCCCAGCAGCCCAGAACTGAAAGACCGCGTGCGCGTGCGGTACGTCGGCGCCGCCCCGGTACTCCACCGGCATCGTCAAGACGCAGAGCACCGCCAGCGCGATCAGCGCCCGGTCGAGTCTCGGATGGAGGATGGAGCGTCGAGCGCGCACGAGCATCCTGGCAATAACCACGGACGTGCGTCCGGACAGCACGAGCCACGCGAACTCTCGGCGATGGTAGCACACGCTCCGGTCCCGCCAAGCCTATCATGATGGTCCGCCCGACATGTAATCGGCGTGTTTCCTCTCACCCCCGGCCCCCTCAGCCGTCGCTTCGGCAGAAGGTGAGGAACCTATGCCACCGCCGGGCCAGCAATTCGCACCTCACCGGCCTCGCCACCAGGGCAAACATGCACGGTGGCGCCGCCGAATGCCGGCACGTGGTCAGCGAGCGCTTGATGAACGCGATCGACAATGGCATGCGACTCCGCGACCGACTGGCGAGGATCGATACTAACGTGGAGGTCGGCGTGGACTTTGTGACCCAGCCAGCGCGCTCGAACCTCGTGGACGCCTTCCACGCCTGGAACGTGCATGGGAGCATGTTCGACCTGCGCCAGGATTTCTGGCTCGATGCCGTCCAACAGTCGCTGAAAGATGGCGATTCCCGCATCCTTCACGATAAAGAGGATCGCGATGGTGATCGCTAGCCCAATGAGCGGGTCGATGATTGGCGCGCCGAGGGCAACCCCGATCACGCCGACCAACACCGCCAGCGACGTAAACCCGTCGACGCGAGAGTGCTGCCCGTCGGCAATGAGCGCGGCCGAGCCGATCTCCTGCCCAACGCGGATGCGAAAAATGGCCACCGCCTCGTTCCCGAAGAAGCCGATCAAAGCCGCCGCTGCCACCCACCACAAGTGAGAAACCGGCCGCGGATCAATGAGCTTGCTGATCGACTCGTATCCTGCAACACAGGCGGAAAAGAAGATGAGGCCTACGATGATCACGCCGGCGACATCTTCGACGCGGCCAAAGCCATAGGTGAAGCGCCGCGTCTGGCCGCGTCGGATCAAAGCAAACGCAATCCACAGCGGAACGGAGGTTGCGGCGTCGCCAAAGTTGTGAATGGTGTCCGCGAAGAGCGCCGTCGAGCCGGAAAGCACGACGATAATGACTTGAAAGAGCGCCGTCGCGCCTAATCCCATCAGCGAGATCTTCAGAACCCAGATCCCTCGCTCATGGGTTTCCATAGCCTCGTCCACCTTCTCGTGGACATCATGCGAATGGGCGAACGTGTGCTGAACCCAACCGAGAATGCCTCCCCGGTGAGCATGATTATGACCATGATGTCCCTGGTCATGGTCGTGGTCGTGATCATGATCGTGCCCGTGATCGTGTAGATCCCCAGCGTGATTCCCCACCGCTTGCTCCCCATCCTGTTCGACAGCAATTCTGCGCGTCATGACGCATCCCGCGCGCCGCCGCGCTCACCGGATGAATCGGTCGAGCGCTTCCTTCAGCCGGTCCCATTCCTCGTCGGCGAGTCCATTGACGGCCGCGCCCCGGAGGCAGGATTCGACGTGGTCTTCGAGCACCAGCCGGGACGCACGATCGATCGCCGCGCGGACGGCGGCAAGTTGGATCAGCACGTCCGCGCACGGCCGTCCGTCCTCAACCATTCGTTTGATCGACGCAACATGTCCTTGCGTCCGTGCGAGCTGATCAACCACGACCTTCGTCTGCTGGTGTGGATGCGGCTCGCGATGTTGGCCATCAGACAACGTTCTATCCCCCCAGGGGGGATAGAATAGCAAAAACGCATCCTGCGAGCAATGCGTCACGTTGATCAGGCGTGGAATAGAGAAGAGGCCGGCCTGAGGGTCGGCCTCTTCGATGGATTGGCGCCTCCGCGCGCTAGTAGTGGATATCCACCAGCGTGCCGCTCGGCGCCCAGTTGTAGAGCCAGGCCGAGGTGCCCATTGGCACGTTGATGCAGCCGTGGCTCATCGGCGCCCCGAAGTTGCTGTGCCAGTAGGTGCCGTGGATGGCGTGACCCTCCCCGGTGAAGTACATCACGTCCGGCACCGACGGCACGTTGTAGTACTCGCCCCCGATCACGCCCTCCATATCCTCCGCCGGGAGTTTGGCGCTGATATAGAAGCTGCCCGCCGGGGTCTCGAAGCCCGACTTGCCCGAGCTGATGTACGTCTCCATCACCGCCACGCCGTCTTCCCAGGCGATCAGGTACTGCGCGCTCAGATTAATTTCGATCCACTTGTCCGGCATCGGCGGCGCCGGCGGGATCCACAGCGCCTCGTCGTAGACCGGGACGTCGCCCTGCGCCACCGCTCTGGTGTCGATCCTGGCCCGCTTCGCCACCATCTCGCCCAGTGGCACCATATACGGGTCGCCGCCTTGCTTCCAGGCAAGTTGGCCGCGCTCGAAGACCTGATAGACGACCTCGTCGAGCGTGTATTCCTCCGTCAGCGGATAGCCAAGGTACGACGCCTCGCCCGTTGCCTCCCAGAACGCCTTGAAGCCGAACCGGACGCTATGCCCAGTCTCCGGTACGAACCGCCAGGAGTCCGAACGCTCCTGCTCGGCCGCCTTGCCTGTCAGCGGCAGCCAGGCGCGCGCCATCGCCGCGGCATCGGACGCCACCTCATCGGTCGCGCCGCCGAACGGCCCACGGTTGCGGAAGACTAGGTGCGGACGGAGCTCCTCGCCGATGTTGCCGAGTTGGACGACGTTGCCGTTCGGGGCCTCCGGCCAGTACTCGAACCGCGCGTACTGGAAGTACTGAACGGTGCGCCCGTCTTCGTTCATCTCCGGCGTGATTGGGTAGCCGTAGAGGTCGATGCCGCTGTTGGCGCGCCAGTAGTCGAGAAAGACGCCGTCGATGGAATGCCCGGTCTCCGGGATATAGACCGTCCGCGGCGGGGACCAATCGCTCTGCGCGGCGTCAACCGTCGTCACCATCAACGGCGAGAACGCGAGCGCCATTAGGCCGAGGACGGCCAGCAGCGCAAAGAGGCGCGGGCGTCTCACGCGGGAAGGTGAGGAGTGTTCAGGCCGGACTCCCCAGACCCCGGTCAGACCGTGCATAGTGTGATCCCCCTACCCGTCGAATCGATGCATCCCGCGCCGCGACCGCTCGCGCGACGACGGTATGCGCCCAGCGGACGACGACCAGCCCGCCGTCCCGTTGGTGTAAACGCGCGACCAGACCAAAACGTTGCACCCCTCGCCCAGACGCGCGCGACACAAAAAAACCACGACCCCCGGAAGCGGATTGCACGACGGGATCGTGGCCTGCCCGGCATGATGCGGGACCGATCAGCCTTCCCCAGGATCATAGCATAGTACGTACAATCCTGAGATGCGGTTCACATCACAAAACGGCAGCCATGCGCGTTGAAACAGTGGTCAGCCTATGTCGGCTCAGTTCCCAGCCGCCCAACCTGCAACCTGGAGGAATGACTTCATGATCGCACGCATCTGGCGCGGACGGACGCCAGCCGCAAAAGCGGACGACTACGTCGACCTGCTCGAAGCGACCGGCCTTGCCGATTACACGAAAACGCCCGGCAACCGTGGCCTCCACGTCCTCCGTCGCATCGACGGTGAGGTCGCCGAATTCCTCCTCATCACGCTCTGGGACTCGATGGACGCCGTTCGCGCCTTCGCCGGGCCCGATCCTGAGCGCGCCGTCTACTACCCGGAGGACGATGCCTACCTGCTCGAAAAGGAACCGACCGTCGCCCACTACGAGGTGCTCGTCGACCGGTGATCGGCGGCCACGTCGGAGGAACGGCGCCGCCGCGCTGGCAGGCGCTCTCCCAGAAAATCCCCGAAGATCATCTCGGCAAGATCCCGGGAGACGTCGAGTGGCAGCATTTCGCTGCCGGGTTCGCGAGCGACAAGCGTGCGGGCGTGTTCTTCGCCGCACGCAAAGACCGTGTACGGACAGCAGACCTCCGACGCGGGGGCATCAAAAGCGCGCCGGGCGACCACGATCGCCGCTGCCGGCGTCGCCGTCCCGACCGCGCCAAGCCGCACCTCCAGGTGAATCGATGTGCCGCAGGCGCCGCATCGACCTTCGACGGTGATGGCCCGGCCCACCATCGCGGCCACGCCGAGCGCGTCCAGGGAGCACATCGCGTAGCGCCGCCGCTCGTCGATGACGACGACGTGCGGCGTCGGGACGACGGAAAACGGGTAGAGGCAAGTCAGGCGCCCCTTCGCGTCGAACGACACGTAGTCGGCCTCCGCCAGCGCACGCAGCCCCGATCGCACCTGTTCTGCCGGCGCGCCTAACGCGGCGGCCAGTTCTTCCTCGCCGGGCAGAACGCCGGTGGCAAGCATCGCCTCGATCAGCGCCCGGTGGAGGCGCCTGTGCGGATCCGGGAGGAGCGGCTCATTGCGACTGTCCATCGTCTTCCCTCATCCTGAACGCGGTTCACTGCCGGTCGGCCTCACCCCGTGCAGCTTTGGATGTGGTGAGCGACCGCGGTGCAAACCAACCGCAACACGAGAATGCTCTGCTCACGACCTGCTCGTCGCGATGGTGCGCCCCCGCTCCGTGATCAGGCGACTCAGCACCCCGCGTCCCCGCGCGCTGCCACCGCGCTTCGGCTTGATCTATCGGCGTGAACAGCAGGCAGCCGATCGCATCGTCCCGCCGCAGCAGCCAGTTGGAAACGGCGAGGATCTCGCACCCCGCGTAGCCACGTGCGGCCGCCAATAGCATCGACCCGCCCATCCAGAGCCACGCGGCGTCGCTCGTGTACGGAATAATCAGCAGGGGCAGGAAGATCCAGAACGACGCCCACCCCCCGGCCATGCCGAGCTCTCGCATCCCGGCCGGATACTCACGGGCGAGCCATGCGTGCCCAATCGTCACGATCAACGGCATCCCGACCAGACCCAGCGGAATCGCCCACCATTCGAGGCCGTCCACGAACGCCAGGGCAATGGCAGCGAAACCGACGGCGACGCGGGCGTAGGTGCCGACCGGTCCAATGGCGCGGACGCGTTCGTTCGTCATCGAAATCTCCCTTCGGGGAATGCGGGTTGGTTGCCTCGCCGCGAGGAGCGTCGCGCGGCCCACACGGCCCTCGCCGCTACATCCTCGTGCAGCTCAGGATGGCCGCGGCGTGGTCTGCGATCACCTCGCGCGCCAGGTCGAGCAGTTGCCGCACGCGGGGGTCGGTGACCCGGTAGTACACGAATTTGCCTTCGCGGCGGCTTTCGACGTAGCCGCACCAGCGCAGGCAGGCAAGGTGATTGGATACCTGCGCCTGTGGCGCGCCAAGGTGCGAGACGAGTTCCGAGACATTCTTCTCGCCATCGAGGAGGAGTTCGATGATCTTCAGCCGCGTCAGGTCGGAGAGACCGTGGAAAAACTTGGCCACGATCGCCTGCCGCTGATCGACGAGTTGCTCGTCGAAATCGGTGGCGACGGACAGACGATCGCTCATAGGATGCGGCACTCCGCGATGCACGTCGGCCGAACCAGCTCATTCCTTGAAATGGTACATATTTGATTATCATGATGCAACCTCAGTCATTCAGGACTCGATTAATAGCGGCTCAGACTGCCCTGACGTCTGGCGGCCCGTTCGCCCAGTTGGAAGACGAGGGCGCCGGCGATGAGCCAACCAACGGTGGTGGCGGTGAGCCAGACGAGCCCACCATCGCCGCCCATGGTCGTGAAGGACCGCCCGTCGAGCAGCACGTTCCGCATGGACTGGACGACATGAGCGAGGGGCAGAAGCCGGGCCAGCGCGGCCGCCCAGTCGGGCATCCGGTCGAGCGGTAGGAGCGCTCCCCCCCACACGAACAGCACCCCGAACAGCGCCTCGTTGATCAGCTCGATCCGCTTCCAAACCAGGGCCAGCCCGCCGATCAGGAGCGAGTAGCCGACGCCGCCGGCCACCAGGAAGAGGAGCGGCACCAGCCCCTGGGCGCTCCAGCGGATGTCGAGATCAACGACCAACTCGGTCACCAAGTAGGTGGCCCCGACCACGAGGATCGTTTCGGCGACCGCGGCCACGACCCGACCGGCGGTGGCCACCAGCCAGGAGGGGAGCGGGCTAAGGTAGACCTGCTCGAGCGTGCCGGTCTGGATCTCGCCCAGCAGCCGCCAGAAGAGCTTGGCGGTTTGCATGTAGTAGAACATGAAGGCGGCGTAACCGAGGAAGATCGCGGTGGCTCGCACCTCGTCGATGGACCAGTCGACCCGCCCCGTGACGATCTCGTCGCCCTTGCCGACCACGGCGATGAAGAGCAGGGCTACGGCGATGAACAAGGGGAGCTCGATCAGGATCTGGACCCGCTCCCCCCACGCGGACAGCAGCCCCTTGTGAACCTCGTTGCCGACGGCTCTGACCGCGGTGCGAGTGCCCAGAACGCGCCGGGCGGGTAAATCTATGGTGGCGTACTGGTTCATCGCGGTCCCAGCCTTCCTTCACGCAGGCCGCGGCGAATCTGCCACTGGTAGACCGTCCAGCCGAGCAGCAGCATGGCCGCGGCGTGCAGCAGCGTCCATTGCAGACTATGGTCGGACCAGGTAGCGGCCAGCGACCGGTCGTCGATCACGAGCTTGCGCATCACGTCGATCCCTAACGTCGTGGGGACGAGCTTGGCGATCACCTGCAACCAGTCGGGGTAGACGTAGACCGGCACGTACGCCCCGCTAAGCATGCCGATCAGCGAGTAGATGACGTGGTTGATGGCGCCGATCGAGGTGACGGTGAGCGCGATACCGCCCACGAAGAGCGCAAAGCCGGCGATGTCGAGCAGCGTGAGCGCGGCGGGCACCAGCACTGCCCATTTGAGCGCGGGGAACTCGACGTCGAACCCGATGGCGATCGCCCCGCCCACGAGTGCGGCCATGAGCACGCCTTGGATCATCATGGCGCCGAGCAGCCCGGACGACAGCATCCACGGCGGGAGCGGGCTGAGGTGTATCTGCTCGAGCGTCCCGGTGTTCATCTCTTCGAGGATGCCGGAGACCACCTTGACCAGGACGATGTACGCGACGATGTAGGGGAGGAACCCGAGCATCGTCACCGATAGCAGCTCGTCGATCAGCTGGCCGCCGCCGATCAGGTACTGCGCGCCGAGGTAGAAGGCCGCGATCGCCGCCAATTCCCCCAGAAAGATGACCCTGCGGTGCCAGAGGGTCAGCAGATGCTTGGCCGTCTCGTTGCCGAGCATCTGGGCGATGGCCCAGCGAGCTCGACCGGTCGCTGCCGGCCGTGAGGCTAGGCCGCGGGGTGATGGGACAAGCGTCGTGTTGCTCGCCATGTCACTTCCCTTCCACGATGCGGAGGAAGACGTCCTCCAGGTCCGGCTCGACCTGGGTCACCGACTCCAGCGGCGCGTCCAGGTCGTGCAGTTGGTCGAGCAGGGCGTACAGGTCGCGCCGGTCCGTTACCGGGGCGGTCAGCGTCGTGACGCCGTTGTCGTGGCTGACCGCGGCCCCCGCCGGCAGCCGCAGCCGCGCCAGATCCAGCGGCCCGCCGAGCGTGATGCGGTAGCGGTCCTCGCGGAACTGGGCGAGCAACTCGGTGATCGGCAGATCGGCACCGATGCGACCGTCGCGGATGATGGCGACCCGGTCGGCCAGCTCCTGGGCCATGGCAAGTTGGTGGGTCGTCAAGACAATCGTCTTGCCCTCGTCGTGCGCCAGCCGGACAACCCAGTCCTTCACCGTGCGGGCCGCCTGCACGTCGAGGCCGATGGTGGGCTCGTCCAGCAGCAGGATCGGCGGGTCGGTGATGAGGGCGGACGCGACGGCCACTTTCTGCTGCATGCCGCGGGAGAACCCGCCGACAAGCTCGTTGCGCCGCTCCCAGAGCTCCAACTCGGTGAGCAGCCGTTCGGCCCGCGGCTTGATCTCGTCGGCTCTCAGTCCCTTCAGCCGGCCGAAGTAGATCAAGTTCTGCCAAGCTGTCATCGACCAGTAGACGTTGCGCCCCCCCTCCAGCACGGCCCCGAGCTGGAGCACCGCCGCGCCGCGCTGCCGGGTGACGTCGTAGCCGTTCAGGCGCGCGGTCCCGGAGGTCGGCGTC
>JBOGUE010000524.1:0-1855 GCA_050695955.1 Thermomicrobiales bacterium
CGTTTGCCATCACGTCGGCGTTGTAATTCTCCTCGTCGGCTCGCATGTACATCGTGACCTCGGGCCACCCCTCGCCGCCTTCGTACGGCGTGCCGACGAGCATCTCCATCGCCACCGCGGGGTCGAAGGCCTGGATCTCGGCCAGAGTCGGATCGTCCAAGTAGCCGAAGACGCCGGCCGGCACCATACACGACGCCGGCGTGACCAGGCCGTTGGTGACCGTTTCCAGCTGCGAGCGGTCGATGGCGTGGCTCAACGCCTGCCGCACCTTCAGGTCGTTGAATGGCTCGACCGTCACCTGTGGCAGCAGCATCCAGATGCCGGGGTAGACATAGGGCTGGATCTGGGTGGCGAGTTCTTCGTTCTCGCTGAAGCGCGTGAAGTCCGCGGCGCTTAGCACGGTCCAATCGACCTGCTGCTCGCCGGACCCTTCCTCATAGACCAGGACGTTGTTCTCGGCCGGGAAGATTGGGTCGATTACGCGGGCCAGGCGTATACTTTCGGCGTCCCAGAAACCCTCGTTCTTCGACATCTCGATCTTGACGTCGTATTCCCAGTTGTCGATCTGGAACGGGCCGTTAGAGACGATCGGATTCTCGCCGCCAAGCGCCCACTGTTCACCGAGCGCCTCGACCTGCCAGCGAGGCGCGGGCACGGCGGCCTGGTACGCGACGACCTGCGGGAAGTAGGCACGGGGGCCGGCACACGTCACCTCGAGTGTCCATTCGTCGAGCGCCTTGACCCCAAGGTCGGCGCCGGTCGGGACTTGGCCGTTAAGCGGGTCGTTGGCGTCGTCGACCGGCGTGTCCGTGTTGTACTGCTCGGCGTACTTGACATCAAAAAGGAAGCCGGCGTAGGCAGCGCCATTCGCCGGATTGAGCTGGCGCTCCCATGACCAAACGAAGTCCCCGGCGGTTACCGCGGTGCCGTCACTCCAACCCGTGTTATTCGGGCGGATGTTGAAGGTCCAGATCGACGCGTCAGCGTTGGGCTCCCACGTTTCCGCCCAATCCGCGACGGCAACCAGATTCTCGTCGAAGGTCAAGAGACCGGCAAACGTCTCTTCCTCGGCGTTGCAATAGAGGTTGAGATTCCAGTCGAAGCTCGACGGATTCGAGTAGATGCCGTCCTGGTAGAAGATCTGCTCCTCGCCCGTGGTCTGGGCGAGGGCATTCAAGCGCCGGGCGCGAGCGCCACCGGCGGCTTCAGCACCTGAGGGCGCCACCACGGCCGCGCCCGCGAGCGCCGTGCCGGCTGCCGCTGCCGCAACCTTGAGTACCTGGCGACGGCTCATTCCGCCCGCTTCCAGGCGACGTTTCATCGTCTCCAATTGGCCGGTGAGATCGCGTGCATTCGAGGACATCCGTACACCCTCCGTGGTCGCCGTTGACCACTCATCAGTCGGATGGCTGGTCGCTCCAGCCATGTCGGACCCGATCTGTCGTGCGTGATTAGCGCGCATGATAGCAGATGGCACGCCGAGCTGGTTCCTCCTTTCGTTGGCCGTCGTCTCCCATCATCGTTCGGACTCCTCAGGCATAGTGGCACGAGACCCAGTGGTTGCCCCCCTTGTCGACCAACTCCGGCTCGTCGACCGCGCAGTTGGGCCGTGCGATCGGGCAGCGCGGATGGAACCGGCAGCCGCTCGGCGGATTAGCCGGACTCGGCACGTCGCCTTCGAGGATAATGCGATTGCGCGCCCGGCCTGTCGCCGTGGTCGGAATAGCTGAAATGAGCGCCTTCGTATAGGGATGTCTCGGGTTCTCAGTGATCGACCGGGCTTCGCCGATTTCCACGAGCGTGCCGAGATACATCACACCAACCCGGTCGCTGATGTGCGCCACCACGGCCAGGT
>JBOGUE010000525.1:0-5345 GCA_050695955.1 Thermomicrobiales bacterium
GGACGTACTCGCCGCTGAACATCTGCCCATCGGGAGCGAGCATGATGGCGGCGCGGACGATGCCGGCGCCGTCCGGGTTCCCCTGCCCGTCGGCCTGGAGATCGGCGAACGTGAAGATTGCCGTGTCGGGTCCGGTCGCCTGCCACACGCCATGCCCCGCGCTCAAGAAGACCACGCCGCCGGGTCCAGGCGGTTGCACCACCGGTGACGGGGAAGTCACCAGCGTGCCGTCGGCGCCGAAGGTGGCCAGCGCGGGGAACTGCGGCCCTTGCGGCGGACGCACCTCCATCCGCCACGAACCGACGAAGCCCTGGCCATCGGCCGGCGGGGTTGCGTCCTGGACGGCTGGCCCCGTGCGAGCCGCGGCCAGCAGCCCGAGCGGCACGACGGTGAGCATCGTGACGACGAGCGATAGACGATGCATAGATGTACCCTCCGAGCGATCAACCGATCGCCACGTCGATCAGGCCCACGCTGGCCCATTCGAGCTCCGGCACCATCAACCCAAGGACGTCCTCGCTCGGTTCCCCCCCGGTGAAGTCCGCCACCCCGTCGGTGATGCTGCCGGACGCGACCGCCTGACGGGTGGTGGCGTTGAAGTGGCCGCTGGCGTTGAAGCCCGGACGCTGGACGTGGAAGTGACCGTTCTCCCGTGACGGGTCGCCGGTGCCCGTCCAGGCCAGGTCGACGAAGACGTCGAATTGCTCGCCGGACGTGAATTCCTCGACGGTGATGGTCGCGGCCAGCGACGCGAACGTGAGCGGTCGGTCACCCCGGAAGTCCGGAGCCGTCGTGGAGCCGATCAGCGTCTGCAAATGGGTCCCCGTGCAGTCGTTGGACCGGAAGATGGCGACGTTGGCGAATGCCTCGGGCGCCGGCCCCTGTACCGCATCCGCGGTGGCGAAGACGAAGACCTCGGTGATGAGGCAGGGATCGGCAGAGTCGGCGCTGGAGAACGCGGCGTGGGCGGTCAGCCCCCTGAATTTGATTCGGAACGCGACCTCGGCGTTGGCGGTCGCCGGGAGAAGAAAAGGCGTCAGCATCACGGCGAGGACCGTTGAGATGAGGAGTTTCTGCATGATGTCCTCCCTTCCTGGTATAAGACGATGCGGCGCGGCGGGCCGATGCCGTCAGCCGACCGTCACCTCGACCGAACCGCCGCTGAACCAGCCGATCTCGGCGATCTCGGCCGGTGCCCCCGCGGTGAAGTCCGTCACCCCGTCGGACACGCTGCCGGACGCGACCGCCTGACGGGAGGCCTCGTTCACGTGGAAATTCACGATGAAGCCCGGGTCTTGGAAGTGGAAGTGTTGATTCAGCCGGACAGGGTTGCCGGTACCCGCCCAGGCCACGTCGAAGACGACGTCAAACACGGAGCCGGAGTGAACATCCTCGACGGTCATGGTCGCGGCCAGCGTCGCGGACTTGAGGGCTCTGTCGCCCTGGAAGTCCGGAGTCGTCGTGGAGCCGAACGCGGCCAGCAACACCCCGCCTCCGCAGACGTGGAACCGGGCGATGGTGGTGAAGGCGAACGCCTCGGGGGTCGGCGGCCCCGGCGGCTCCTGCACCCGCCCCTCGGTGGCGAAGACGAAGACCTCGGTGACGATGCAGGGATCGGCGGGGTCGGCGCTGGAGAACAAGGCGAAGGCGGATTGGCCCCTGAATTGGTCCTGGAACGAAACGCCGGCCTTCGCCGTCGCCGGCAGGAGCAGGGGCGCCACCATGAGGACGAGGACCGAGACGACGAGTGAAACGTGACGCATGGCTGTTCCCTTCGCTACTGTTCGGTCGGCAGCGAGACCGCGTGTCAGACCGGACTGCAACTTGTCTTAGTTATGACGCGCAGGATCTTTCCACCTGCCCCGACTTCCACCGTCGTCACGGTCTCGCACTTCTGACCGCCGCCGCCGCCGCCACCACCACCACCGTCGGTGAGAATGTCTTCGATGGTGTCGACGATCCTTCCGACGATGTCGCCGATGATGCCAACGCTCTTTTGGGTCGTGGACATCAGATCCAGACCGAGGACGACGATACTGTCCCACTGAACGACGCCGGCCGCGGTTGGGGTGACGAGGATGCTGCCCCCGCTGGTCGCTACCGCTCGGACCTGGGTTCCTTGCGGCGTAGCAAACGGCTTCGACAATTGCAGGCCACCTGGCCCTTGTGGCGACTCGAACTCCACCAACGGATCGGACATTGGTTTCCTCCTTCTCGGCTTCAGATGAGCAACACGGACAAACGACGAGAAAGCCGCCTTAGGGCGACGCGGTTGTCGCCACCGTGCGACATCATGCGCCGCGCGGCCGCGAAGCGCATGCGCAGGAATTGACCAATTGGGGAACGTGTGGTTCGGGAGGGTTGGGTAAGAAATACGTAGGTGCGGACAGGAGATCAGGCGAGGCGGCGCTCGACGGCGATGGCGGCGGCTTCGCGGCGGGAATGGACGCCAAGCTTGGTGAAGATGCCGGTGACGTGGCGGGCGACGGTGCGCGGACTGATGAAGAGGGCCGCGGCAATCTCCTTATCGGTGGAGCGTTGGGTGAGCAGGCGCAACACCTCACGTTCGCGAGGGGTCAAGCCGAAGGGCGCCGTCGCGATCGGCGGGACCGGTTCGGCCCCGCCGCTGAGCGCCGTCGCGGCCGCGCCTGCCTCGGCAATGGCCTCATCGAGGGGAAGATCCCGGCCCGCCGCCCAGACGGCGTCGAATGCCTCCCCGCCAATTCGACCGCGGAGCGCCGCGATGATCGGCTCGCACTCTGCAACCAGGATCGGGGGACGCGGGCGGCAACTCGCCTCGCGAAGGATGGTGGCCGCGCCGAAGAGTCGCACCGCGGTGAGCGGCTGGTCGCGTGCCGCCAGCAGGACGGCGACGGCTTCGAGCCACGCCGCGAGTCCATCCGGCTCGCCGCGGTCCCGTCGTATCGCCAGCGACTCGGTATGGAGCGCCCACGCCCGCGCGTAGTCGCCCTGGCGGGCGGCAACCCGCCCCAGGTGGTCGAGAGCGTTGGCAATCCCCCGCTTGTCACCGAGATCGCGGAGGATCGCGAGCGCCTCACCGCACTGTTCTGACGCGCGGTGGTTGTCCCCCTGAAAGTAGGCGACGCTGCCCAAGATGTCGAGCGTGATGGCCACCTGGCGGCGCTTCCCCATTGCCCGATGGATCGACAGGGCTTCCCGGCCGAAGGACTGGGCCTGGTCGAGACTCCCTCGATCGCGGGCATCTCGTGCGAGATAGGTGAGCGTGACGGCGGCGCCTTCCTCGTCGCCGAGCGCCCGCTTGATGGCGAGCGCTTCGTCCTGGTACGCCATTGCGCGGTCGAAGTCGCCCCGCTGCTGGGCCAGGACGCCGAGCGGCCCCAACACGGTGGCGGCTGCCTCGCCGTCACCCTGTTCCCGTGCCAGCGCCAGGCTCTCCTCTCCGAATGATCGAGCTCCCTCGTCGTCGCCCTGTTCGATTGCCAGCCACGCGGCGCCGTAGAGTGTTTTGGTGAACAGATCGAGCCGGGTCGGGTCGCGGCGCGCGCGGACGATCGCGGCTTCGAGCCAGCGGCGCCCTTCGCTCAGATGGCCGTGAATGTGCCAAAAGGGCCAGAGGGCCCAGGCAAAGCGCAGCGCCTCTTCGGCGACTCCCGCCTCGGCCGTCCAGACCAGAGCCGCTCGCAGGTTGCCATGGTCTGCCTCCAACCGATCGAGCCACTCGGGTTGCCCTGACCGCCCGGCCAGCGACCACGAGGCCTGCTCCGCGAGGGCGAGATAGTAGGTCGCGTGCCGCCGGCGGGCGGACTCGATCTCGCCGCTCGCCTCCAGGCGCTCCAGCGCAAACTCCCGGATCGTCTCGAGCATGTCGAAGCGAACCTCGCGGTCGGCGAGATCTTGGCGGCGGATCAGGTGGTGATCGATGAGGGAAGCGACCCCGTCTAGGGTGTCGGTTTCGATACCGCCGGCGCCGGTGTTGATCACCTCCGCGGCTTCCAGAGTGCAACCGCCGACGAACACCGCAAGCCCGCGGAAGAGGCGCTGCTCTTCGGGCGTCAACAGGTCGTGGCTCCAGGCGATGGTGTTGCGCATCGTGCGGAGGCGGGCGGGCAGGTCGCGCGGGCCGCCGGTCAGCACCTGGAGGCGATTGGTGAGGCGGGCCAGCAGGGCCTGCGGCGAGAGGACCTTGACACGGGCGGCGGCGAGCTCGATGGCGAGGGGGAGACCTTCCAGCCGGTGGCAGATATCGGCGATGGCCGCCGCATTCTCGGCGGTGAGGCCGAAGTTCGGCCGAAAGGCGCGAACCCGCTCCACGAAGAGCGTCACCGCTTCGCACATGGCGACCTCGGCCACCGGCAGCAGGGGCTGGAGGTCGGGCACCGCCAGCGGCGGGACCTCGAATTCGTGCTCGCCGGAGACGCGCAGCGTGGCACGGCTGGTGACCAGCACCTTTAGCGCCGGGCAGGCGGTCAGGAGGTCGACGACGAAGGGCGCGGCGTCGAGAACCTGCTCCAGATTGTCGAGCAGGAGGAGGGCTTCCTTGTGGCGGAAATGTGCCACGAGGCCCTCGAGGAAGGGGCGCTTGCTCGTCTCGTGCACGTCGAGTACTCGGGCAACGGCCGAAGGGACGCGAGCGGGATCGGTGACTGCGGCCAGCGAGGCCAAGGAGATGCCGTCGGAGAAGGCGTGACCGAGTCCGGCCGCCGCCAGCGCAAGCCGCGTCTTGCCGACGCCGCCCGGACCGGTCAGGGTCAGGAGGCGGACATCGTCGCGGCAGAGCCACTCCCGCACCGTCGCCACCTCGCGCTCCCGACCGACGAGGGGAGTCAGCGGAGTGGGCAGGTCGACAATGCTCTCGCGCGCCAGTGGGATGAGTGGCGCGAGGGCTGTCGGCTCGCCGCGGGATCGAGCGGAAGGAGACGCCGTCGACATTGCTCGGCCCGATCAATCGCCGGCGGGTTCCGGGCATTCCGCCGATGCTTCGCCCATGATTATGGAGTGGCTCGCGCCTGTCAAACGCGGGCCGGTAACCGTGTCCCGAAACGACGACGACCGGGTACGATACCGTGCGCCCGCATTGCGTTCGTTCCGACCGCGGACCGAAGGGAGTTGCATGCGTATGCCACGAGAACTTGTCGCCGTCGCGCCGCGGACGCCGGTGCTCCAGGAGTATGAGGAACCACCGTTAGGGGAACGGCAGATCCGGGTGCGGACCGAATTCGCGTCGCCGAAGCACGGGACCGAATTAGTCGGCTACCGGGACGAGCCGTCGGCGCGGCGGGCGTACGACCCCGCCTGGGGCGCGGTGCTGCCGCTCACCGAGGCGCAAAAGCGGGGCCGGTTCCCGATGCGGCTCGGCAATATGG
>JBOGUE010000526.1:0-4691 GCA_050695955.1 Thermomicrobiales bacterium
GCTCAGCCCAGGCAACTCGTCGACCCAGAACTCGACCACCGCCTGACTTGCGGTGGCGCTCAGTCGCCGCATCGGAGCGTCGTCGCCGGTGTCGGGATTTACGATCCGCTCCGTTGCGCCGATTTCGACCGTTGCCGATCCGCTCACCGGCCAACTATGGGCGTTGTAAACGACGACTTCCCGACCGTCGGTATTCCAGCTCAGGCTGTGTCGCGTTGCGCCGACGTGTAATAAGCGGTTGGACCAGCGTGCCGCCGCCTCGACCATCTCCATTTTTGTCGCCCACTGGTCGCGTGCCAGGAGCGCGTCAGGCTCCGGGCCACTGAGGAAGGCGCCCCAGGTGTGCTCGTCCGCGAGCAGAAGCTGTCGCCACGCTTCATCGAAGGCGTCGAGCGGGTAGGCCCAGTCGGCCGCGTGGATGACGGCCAACGCTTCGAGCATCTCAGCGGCCGGAAGCATACCTTGGGCGTTCCGGATGCGGGCAGTCGCGCGTAGCGACGACCCGGCCCCGTCCTCCCAATATGCGCCGCCGTCGCCGCGAATGACCGGGAAGCTGTCGGCGAAGCGCGACTCCACGTCGCGAAAAAAGTCGCCAACGGCGCTCGGGATCAGCCGGGGGAACGCATAAGCGCGGTTCCATTCGCGGACGAAATCGACGGGCTGTGGGTCCAGGTCCGTGTTGTCAGCTTCTTGGCCATAGAGCAGGACGGCGTCCGGTTCATAGTCGTCCCGCTCGTACTCGTCCAGCCAGAGATCGAGGCCGCGTTCGGCCGAACTCAGCACCGGCGGGCTGCCGCAGACCTTGCGCAACTCGCAGTACATCTTCGAAAGCCAGACCAACACCCGACCGCCGCTGACGCTTTCCCAGTAGTAGGGCGAGCGCCGATGGAGGCCGCCGAGGAGGCGAAAGGGTCCACGATCCTGGTTGTTGGCGTGAACGAGATAGCGGATGCCGCAGCCTTCGAGCACGGCCGGTAGCGATCCGCTCAGCGACGCGACGTCCACGATCGACGAGAAGTCGGTCCGCAGCCCCTCCGGCCGAAGCAAGGCTTGGGCGATTTCGCCATTGCGGATCAGATCCTCGAGCGCGGCGAGTTGGGTCAGCAGGTCGACGTACCCACCCGGAACGCCGAATCGACCAGCCCGGACCTGGTCCATGAGTTGCCGCCCGCGCGCCGCGCGCCGCGACTGGAGGTAGGTCTCCAGCGCCCAGGTCGAATCGAGGTGATATGCAAAGCTCTTGGCATTCTCCGGCCGCGTCATGAGGTCGAGCGCGGCATCGACGGTCCGGCAGAGGCGTTCGGCGACCTCCCATTGGCGATGGGTGTACCCGATATCGGTGTGGACGTGCGGCGCGACGTAAACCGTCCACTTGCGCTTCCGGTCGAATCTGCCGGCGCATTCGATGTACTCGCCGGCAATCGATCCGCTCAGCGTGAATCGAACCGGGCCGGCGCCGTCGACCAGGTCGAAAGGCAGGTGGACATGACCAAGCGCGACATTAGGCGTATCCACGTCGACGCGCTGCGAGACGGTCGAATCTTGCAGTTCCAAGGTGAGACAGGCCGGATCGGCGCCATGCGCATACTCCAAGAAGAGGTGGCACTGCTCCCGCGGCTTGCCATCCGGTCCGGTCGTGTAGACGACGGACGGACGAATATCGATCCGATCGAGAACACCTTCCGAAGCGACTTGTTGATGCGCGAACACGATCCACTGGTAAATGAACCCGGCGCTATTCGCCATCCGGTCGAGCCGCCGGATCGCCTCAATGCGCTCGACACGGATCACTTCGCCGCAATCGCGGGCGATCATCGTCAGCCGGTTGATGTCCTGCCGCAGGAGGTGCGCGGGGATCACGACATCGACGACGCCGTCGGCGTAGATGGTGGTGTGCAGCCCCGCGTGTATGCGGATCTCGCCGGTACGGGACGGCGAGGGGCGCAGAAACGCCGTTCCGCGAACCCCATTGATCTCGATCTCGATCTGCGACAGGCGCGGTGCGATCACAAGATAGTGAATGGTGAGGCGAAAGGCGCCGCGCGGCTCGTCGTCCAACAAGAACGTGACCGTAAACGGATGCGGCCGGTAGCCGGCGTCGGGATCGGCTTCGCTGGGGTGAAAAAGGGGCCACTGCTGGCGCTCGGACGCTCCCACCTGCCAGAGGACGTCACCAAGGGCGTTCGGCTCTTTGAAATTATCAAAGAGATCCGCGCTACGACCGTCCCGCGAACCTATCGTCCAAAGGGTCAGTTCGCCCATCGAGATATGCCGCGACCTCCTTAGGGAAGCGCCCGCACGACGCGGATACCGTTGAGCGCCATGTGATAGAGAAAGACCTGATGGAAAAAGTCGCCGGGGTGGGCAAACGCGCCGATCTCTCCGGCGATCTCTTCTGGGAGGTCGTAGGTGTCGACCGCATTGGCGGGCACGATGACGTCGAAACCACCGATGTTGCGGGCATTGGCGCGCAGGCGCAGGTGCATTGCCAGGTTGTAGGTGCAGAGATCGGTGCAGTCGCCGACGACGATCGCGGTTGAGATCGAGGCGTGTTCGTCGAGCCAGGCGTCGAAGGAAGTCGCGTAGCCAGGGGCGAGCGAATTCTTGGGGATCACGGTGAAACGGTCGCTGAACGGCAGCGCGGCCAGCTCCGGGATCATCTCGCTCTCCTCAGTACCGCGCAGACAGTGCACGGGCCAGGCTCGGAACTCGGGCGTGGCCGGGTCGTGGGTATCCTGAACCAGGACGAACTCGCGGACACCCAAGTCGTAGGCCCGGCGGAAGAGATCGACGACCGGCTCGGTGAGCGCGTCAATCCGAGGCGAGGCGAGGTTGCCGCGGCGGCAAAAGCCGACGATCATGTCCGCGGAAAAGATGGCCGCCCGCGCTGGATCGGGCACGGCCTCGGCCAGCGGCAGCGGCTCCAACCTCTCGACCCACTGGACGATGAAGTCCGGCACGATCGCGGATGTCGTCCGCGGCGCGGCGGCGATTGTGGTAACCATTTGGTGCCTCCTCGAGCCGACTTCGTCCATGGCGGATCGCTGGCGGACGAGTCACTTCGGGAGATGGTACCAAGCGCGGAGCGATCCGTCGTTGTCGCGCGGGCGCAGGTGGGATCGAGAGCACAGGCAAGGGGGATACGATGCGAGTCGTCGCCGCACTCATCGCGTTAGCCATGCTTGGCGGAATCGATTTGGTGAGGCCGTCGCCGGCGGCAGCGCAGGAATCGCCCGATCCGTCCGAGTGCCAGGTCGAGCCGCGCGACGACGCCTGGATTGCCGACGTCATCGCGACGCCAGCGGTGGCAGTGGCGAGCCCCGCCGCGCTTCCCGCGACGCCGGTACCCGCGGACGCACTGCCAGGAGGCGAGCCGGCCGGCCCTGATGCCCTCTTCGGCATCAACCAGACAATGCGCGAGCTGGTCGCCTGCGTCAACGCGGGAGATACCCAGCGGGCGCTCGCCTTGCTCACCGACGACGCCTCGCGGGAGACGGTCGTGGCGCTCTTCGGCGTCGCCATTGTCTCCGGCCCGATCCCGGACGCCACGCCGACGCCGCTGCCGGCGGACGAGCAGTTGCCCTTTTTCTCGATCCGCGATCCGCGCGTGCTGGAGGATGGTCGAGTGGGCGCCATCGTCTCCGACGACACCCGGCCGGACTACGCCTTCTTCATTGTCTTCGTGGAGGAAGACGGCCGCTGGTTGATCGATGAGGCGGTTGCAACCGAGGCAGGCGGCGCGGCGGGTCCCTAGCGGCGGCCGAGCCTGAGCGGTAGTCCCAGCCCCGGCCAAACCACGAGGTCCGGCTCGCCCGCGCTGGGATCGACGCCGATGCCTCGGGCCAGGTCGCGCCGGTCCCACCGGTTGCGGCCGGCCGCCCCCATTCGCAGATGCGCAAAGCCGGGCTCGTCCGGGTGACGTACCAGCGTGACCCGATCCGGCATGGCAATCCCGCGGTCGCGTCTCGTCCGCGCGACCGGGCGAGTGGCGAAGAAGACGCAGCCAGCGCCGATCAGCACGGAGAGCGCCCGTCCAATCTCCATCGTGGTGCTACCCATTATCAACTCCTCTTAGAACGCCCCAACGTCCAACAATCCAACCACCCACGATCATCGTAGAGGGGACGATCCGCAATGTCGTCACGCCAGCGTTAAGTGTCACCGTCGCATTCGAGAAGACCGCCTCACGCGGCTATCTCGATCCGGAACGCCTGCTGGCATCGATCATTGGGAAGGATCGGCAGTCAGGACGGTGGTCGGTGACGCGCCAGGATCGTCCCCGCCTTCGCGCTCGCCAGACCGCCGATCGCGCCGGGCGCGCGACGGACGCGCCGGGCGCGTGGCGAGCAGCACGCTGATCACCGCGACAAAGATCATGATCCAGATCGTTGCGTTCGACACGACAGTTCCCTCACCTATCGTCTCGTCGCCGGTCCCCTCAGGCGGCGATCCAACTCCGAACTCCGACTGCAACCGGAGCGGATCGCGTTGCCTGGGTCTCGCGCTTCACGCGCGGACAGAAGCAATAACGAACGCGCTCCATCCCCGGTTTCTCGGCAGTGCACCGGTTGGGCATCGCTGCCCGACTCCGTGGTCATCATGGCGCACGGTATTCGGCGCCGCATCGCCCGAAATACCGATATTGATCCATGACCGCTTGCGGTCAATACGTAGGCAGGTCTGCTGGGGAT
>JBOGUE010000527.1:0-3998 GCA_050695955.1 Thermomicrobiales bacterium
CGCCGCCATTCCCTTCTCCCATCGCCTGGCCGCGCTCCACGAGCATGCCCGGGAGCTGCCGCGCTCGCGCGAGTTGCCGCGCCTCGTGCAGATCATCGACGCGGCCGTGCAGCGCGCCATCACCAGCGACGAGCCGACCGGGACGATCCTGCGCCGCGCCCAGTCCGACGCGGCCGAGCTTCGACTCTAGGGAGGTAAGAGGCCGAATGGACCTCGCCGGCTATCAGATCGACGACCGCATCCCCCTCCCGCCGAAGGCCGACTACGGCATCGGCATCGTCGGGTGCGGCGGCATCGTCAACGACGCCCATCTTCCGGCCTACACGGCGGCGGACCTGAAGGTCGTCGCCTGTTTCGACCAGAACCAGGCGGCGGCTGAACAAACGGCGGCCGCTCACGGCATCCCGCGGGTCGCGCGGTCACTGGAGGAGCTGTTCGCGGCGGAGACGGTCGAGATCGTCGACGTCGCCGTCACCCCGTGGGACCAGCCGGTGATCGCGCGCGCGGCGATCACCGCGGGCAAGCACCTCCTTTGCCAAAAGCCGCTGGCCGACACCATGCGGGCGGCGGTCGAGGTCGTCGAGGCGGCGCGAGCGGCTGGCGTCAAGGTGGCGGTCAATCAGCAGATGCGCTGGGATGCCGGGATTCGCGTCGCCCACCAGTTGATCGAGCAGGGCGCGATCGGCCGTCCTGCCGACGCCCGCATCCAGGTCAGCGTGCGCACGCCATGGCATCTGTGGCCGTGGATTGCGCGGCAGGAGCGAATCGACGTCGTCTACCACAGCATCCACTACCTCGACAGCATGCGCTACCTCTTCGGCGATCCGGTCCGGGTCACGGCGCGCCACGGACGCTATCCGGACCAGCCGGAGGTGGGCGAAACGAAAACGGTCACCGTCCTGGAGTACGACGATGGGTTACAGGCGGTCATCGACGTCAATCACCACGACTGGAGCGACGACGCCGCCGCGACGTTTCGCGTCCTCGGCACGAGCGGTACGATCCGGGGCACCATTGGTCTTCTCTACGATTACCCGCACGGCCGGGTCGATACGCTGGAGTACCAACCGCACGCCGAGCCGCGCGCCTGGCACGCCGCATCGCTCACGACGCGCTGGATCCCGGACGCCTTTCTGGGGCCGATGGCCTCGCTGATGACGGCGATCCAGACCGGCGCGGAGCCGTTGACCAGCGCCGCGGACAATCTGGGGACGTTGCGCTGCGTCGCCGCCGCCTATCGCTCGGCGGCCGACGGGAGAACGGTGGCGCTCGCCGAGGTCGATGCGGACGCGCCGCTCATCATCGGGAGAGGGGTGAAGGAATGAGCATGGAACGCCGGCTCTGGATCGACGAGCGCCAGCGCAACCTGCCCCGCCGGCCGTGGCGGAAGATCCACCTTGATTTTCACAACTCGCACCACATGCCGGCGATCGGCACGGCGTTCGATCCGGACGAGTTTGGCGACCGCCTCTTGGCGGCCCACGTCGACGAGATCGTCGTCTTTGCCAAGGACATGCACGGCCTCTTCTACTACCCCAGCGACTTCGGGCCGGTCCACCCCGGCCTCTCGCGCGATCTGCTCGGGGAGCAGGTCGCGGCGTGCCGGGCGCGCGGCATCCGCGTGTCCGCCTACTATTGCGTCACCTGGGACAATCACCTGGCAGAAACGCATCCGGAGTGGCTGGTCTTCAAGCGCGACCGCACGACGTACTTGCCCCGGTTCGACCAGGCGCCCCACTGGACGGCGCTCTGCCTCTCGCACGAGGACTTTGTCCAGTTGGTGCTCGACCACTCGCGCGAGTTGCTCGGACGATACGAGCTCGACGGCATCTGGTACGACATGCCGCTGCCGATCGGCGGCGAGTGCTTTTGCCACGTCTGTTTGGCCGCGCTCGGCGACGCGGGACTGGATCCCTTCGACACCACGACCCAGCGGCGGCACAAGCAGGGGCTGCTGGTCGACTTTTTGCGGCGCGCCCACGAGCAAGCGCACGCCATCCGCCCCGGTTGCCAGGTGGACCAGAACAACCAGACCCGGCTTGGCCTGGGCGAGCGCGTCCCGTACCTGGACAACATCGACATCGAGGCGCTGCCGACCGCGTCCTGGGGCTACTTCTACTTCCCGACCACCGTGCGGTATGCGCGCACCTTCGGCACGAGCGTCTACGGCATGAGCGGGCGCTTCCACCGGAGTTGGGCCGACTTCGGCGGGCTCAAGCACCCGAGTCAACTGCGCACGGAGCTGGCCGGCATCGTCGCCCACGGGGCGCGCTGCGACCTGGGCGATCAGATGCCGCCTTCCGGCCGCCTCGATCCAGCGGTCTACGAGACGATCGGCGCGGGCTACGCCGAGATCGAGCGCCTGGAGCCGTACTTGGAGGGCGCCGTGCCGGTGACCGAGGCGGCGATTCTGGTGGGCGGCAACCCGCTCGACGATCTGGCGGACGCGCGGCTGACGGCCGGCACGGAGCGCGGCGACAGCGTCTACGGCCTGACCAAGCTGCTGATGGAGCTGCACGCCCAGTTTGACATCGTCGAACCGGATGTCGCCTGGGAACGCTACCGGCTGCTGGTCCTGCCCGACAACCTGCCGGTGGACGCGGCGCTGGCCGACCGGTTGCGAGCCTACCTGCGGGACGGCGGCGCCATCGTCGCCGAGGCGCGGGCGCTCCGCGTCGATGACGGCGACGGCGGGGAGGTGTGGGCCGAGGGGTTGGCGCTGGCCGACCGCGGCGAGTCCCCCTTCGCGCCGGCGTATCTGACGTTCGCGCCACCGAGGCCCGCCGCTGACCACTTTGCCGACCTGCCGGACTACGAGTACGCACTCTACGACGGCGCCCGCCAGTGGCTCCCGGCCAAACCGGACGTCGTGCTAGCTCACCTGGGGGAACCGCTCTTCCAACGCGGGCCGGACCACTACACCAGCCACCAGCAGACCCCGTTCGACCACCTCACCGACTACGCGGCTATCACGCTCGACGGGCGTCTGGCCGCCACCGCATTCCCGCTCGGTTCCAGCTACTTCCGCCACGGCTACTGGATCTACCGTGAGATCTTCCATCGCCTGGCACGCGCCGTGCTGCCTGAACCGGTCATCGCGACAGACGCGCCGATCAGCGCCGAGGTCACGCTGACCCATCAAGCCGCCACGCGCGATCGCTCCGGGCGGTGGCTGGTGCATCTGGTGAACTTCTCGCCGAACCGGCGCGGGCCGCACCACTGCGAATACCTGGAAGACCCGATCCCGCCGCGGGACGTCAGGGTCGCGCTGCGCGTCGACGGCGCGATCCGCCGCGCCTACACCGCGGCGGATGGGAACTCGCTGCCGCTCCACGCCGACAGCCAGGGATGGGAGGTAACGGCGCCGCGAATTGACCACAGCGCCATTGTGGTGTTCGAGGCCTGATTGCGGGGTTCCATGCGGCTCACCGCTTGAGCGTGCGAGCGGCTCAGCGACCGGCGAGCGGCTCAGCGACCGGCGAGCGGCTCGCGACGGAAAGGAGGTCCACACCAACAAACCCCGTCCGGATCGCGGAGATGCGTTGCCGCGCCGGGACGACCCGGCGCTCGACAGAGGAGTCGACAATGTCACACGCACGCGAATCAGAGATCGCCCGTGCGCTTGCGCGGCACGGGTTGACCCGCCGTGAGATTCTCGGCATTGGCGCCCGGCTCGGGCTCACATCCGCCACACTTGGGGGCGCGCTCGCCCTTTCCGGGCAGAAGACGCGCGCAGGAGGCGCTGTGGGACAAAGCGCTCGGCGCGGAGGGTCCCTGGCCCGAGGTCGCCGTCCCCGAACCGACCGAGGAGGTGACGCTCAGCGTGGCGCACGCCTGGGACGCCACCTTCATGCAGCGCCAGGACCAGTTCGACGAGCTCTTCACCGAGCGTCACCCGAACATCAGGATCGAGTCCGAGAACACGACCTTTGCCGACTACCTCACGAAATACACGACGCAGGCAGCCGGCGGATCACTGCCCGACGTCATGTATACCC
>JBOGUE010000528.1:0-5051 GCA_050695955.1 Thermomicrobiales bacterium
TCCGCCATGCCGACCGTCAACGAGGAACCTCAAGGTTCCTCGTTGGGGGAGTGACCCGCTCAGGAGATTCGACAATCGACGTTATCCCATCAGGAGGAATTCGCCATGCGCCCGACCATGTATCTGATGGCCGCCCTCATGTTGGTCGCCGCCGCGGCGCTCGCCATCAGCGCCGGCAGAGCGGCCGCCCCACCGGAGCTGCAACTGGTTAACCTGCCCTGTGCCACGAACGTGTTTGCCCAGCCACTGGGTCAGGGCATGCCAGCGGCCGCGGAGGGAAAGGCTTTGGTTTTGACCCGCGTGACCTTCGAGCCTGGTGGCAGCATCGGTCCCCACACCCATCCGGGCACCCTGGTCCAGACGATTGAATCCGGCGTCTTCGGCTTTACGCTCCTGCATGACGGCGAGATGTCGGTGATGCGCTCCGGCGACGCCGGCACGCCGGCCGTGGCCGAGCCGCTCACTGTCGGGCAGGAGGTCGAGCTGACCGCCGGCGATTGGTTCGTCGAAACGGGAATGGTCCACAGCGGCCGCTCCATCGGCGATGAACCAGCGGTGGTCGTCTTCGCCGGCCTGTTCGAAGCCGGCCAGCCGGGCACCCAGTGCGTCGAAGGGACGCCGACCCCATAACGACAGGCGACCCCATCCCCTGCTCCGTCATCCCGTGCCACCCTCCGCCATGCCGATCGTCAACGAGGAACCGCGCCCGGCAGCAAGCGCCGGCGAGGTTCCTCCCTTCGGTCGGCATGGTGATGGTGAATGCACCAGCGCTGAAACCGACGATCCCCTGGTCGAAGTCGGCCAACTTGCCTCGCGTGCGGTATGATCAAGCCATTGCTCGGATCCGCAATCTGGCTCAGGCGTCGCACGGTGTCGCTCCCACGCCTCGGTGATGCTCGTGGCTCATTCCGCAGCGCCCGCTTCGCGTACCACACTTTCGGGTCCGCTCATTGTCGGGCGAACAGCCGAACGCGTCCTGCTCCAGGAGCAGCTCGCCGATGCCGCCAGCGGCCATGGCCGGCTCGTCATCATCGGCGGCGAGGCCGGCATCGGTAAGACGACCCTGGCGCGAGACCTCGCTCGAGCCGCCGCCGAGCGCGGCGCCTTGGGGCTTGTCGGCCACTGCTACGACCTGACCGCAACCCCGCCCTATGGCCCATGGCTCGATCTGGCATCCGGCTACCGACCGACCGCCAGCATGCCGCCCCTGCCGCCGATTCTCGCCGGCGCCGATCTCGAAGGCGTCACCAGTCAGGCCGCGCTCTTCGCCCAGGTTCTGGCGTTCCTTGCGCGGATCGCGAAGATGCATCCCGTCTTGGTCGTGCTCGAAGATCTCCATTGGGCGGACCCCGCCAGCCTGGAACTCCTGCGGCACATCGGCGCGCATCTGGCCGGCGTGCGCCTGCTCCTTGCCATCACCTACCGGGTCGATGAGTTGACTCGCCGGCATCCCTTCTATCAGCATTTGCCCGCGCTGGTGCGCGAAACCGAGGGCATACGTCTCGATCTCAAACGCCTCGGCGCGGACGAGCTGCGCGCGCTCGTCACGATCCGCTACGCCCTCTCCGAGTCCTCGCGCGACCGGCTCGTCGGCTACCTGCAAACCCACGCCGAAGGGAACCCATTCTACGCCGTTGAGTTGCTCCGCACGCTTGAAGAGACTGGCGGGCTGCGCCGCCCCGCGAACGGCTGGATCCTGGGCGAGCTCGATCGGGTCGTGATGCCGCCGCTGGTGCGCCAGGTGATCGACGGTCGTGTCGCCCGCCTCGGCGAAGAGACCCGCGAACCCCTTGCGGTCGCGGCGGTCATCGGTCAGGAGGTTCCACTGGACCTCTGGGCGGATGTGGCTGGCCTCGCGGAGGATGCGCAGTTGGCAATTGTCGAGGATGCCGTTGCGGCCAATCTGCTCACCGCCGCGCCGGACGGCACCCGCGTCCAGTTTGCGCACGCGCTCACTCGCGAAACACTCTATGACAGCGTTCTCCCTCCCCGTCGCCGGCTCGTGCATCGGCAGGTCGCCGACGCGGTGTCGGCGCGCCCCGCGCCCGATCCGGACGTCGTCGCCTACCATTTCCAACAGGCGGGCGATCCGCGCGCCCCGGAGTGGCTTGCCCGCGCCGGCGAACGGGCACAACGCGCCTATGCCTGGCTCACCGCGCGCGAGCGCTTCGCCACGGCCGCGAGTTCGCTCGCCGCCACGCCGGGTCACGAAACGACACGCGCCCACCTCCTCTATCGCTGCGGGCGGCTCCAGCGCTATTCCAACGCCGCCCAGGGGATCGCGGACGTGCGGGAAGCGTCTCGCCTGGCCGAGATCGCCGGTCTCAAGGTACTCGCGGCTGATGCCGCCTATTCCGTTGGCCTGCTGCGGTGCTTTTCCGACGATTTTCGCCTCGGCCTGGACGAGATGATTGCCGGCATTGAGGCGCTCGAAGCGCTCTCGCCCGAAGAGGCTCAATCGAGCTGGGCGACCGTTGCCTGGCTTGCCGACGCGCTGCCCGCCATCGAGCTGGCGCAGATGCCCGACGTCGAACCGGCCGCCGGCGCGATGATGACCGCCGGCATGAACCATCGGCGCGGCAGCCTGCCCTGGTTCCTCGCCGCGGCCGGTCGTTTTGACGAGGCCGCGGCGGTCGGTAACGCCTTCGTCGACGTGGTCGCCGGCCTCAACGCCGGTCCCTTAGTGATCTCTGCCACCGGTCACGCCTACCACGGTCTGGCTATGGTCTATGCGGCCCGTGGCGATCCGGATCGGGCGCGCGAGGCAATCGAGCGCGCGCGCGAGATCTATCGGCGGCTGGATCATCACGCGGTCATCGCCTTCACCTACCTGATGCAGATGCAGGATATCGTCCTGCCCTACCAGGCGACCGATCTTGCGGCCCGGACCAGGGTCGCGGCGGAGGCTGAACAGGCGCTCAAACTGGCCGGCGGCGCGCTGCCGTCCGATATCTCGCCGCATCGTGCTCATCTCGAACTCTGCTATCTGGAGGGCCGGTGGGCGGAGGCGCGTCAGATCGTCACCGACACGGCGACCCACGGCAACTACGTCCTGCGGCGAACGGTCACCGTCGCGCTGGCTCCCATCGCCTATCACCAGGGGCGGGCCGATGAGGTCCAGACGCATATTCGCTCGCTCTTGCCCTTCGGCGCGGCGTCCGAACCAGGCGGCATCATCTTCCTCGACGGCCTCGCGCTCCAGCGCCTCGCTGCCTTTCTGGCGCTCGACGCCGATCGCCTGGACGACGCCCGTGCCTGGCTGGAAGCCAATGACCGCTGGCTCGCCTGGGCTGGTTCCACACTTGGCCGTGCCGAGAATCGCACCGCCTGGGCTCGCTACCTTCGGGCCGCGGGTGATATCGCGCGCGCCTGCACCCTGGCCGATGAAGCGATCCGCAACGCAACGGAACCCTTCCAGCCGCTCGCTTTGCTGGCCGCGCATCGGCTCCGCGGCGAACTGGCGGCGGCGATGCGCGATCGACCCGTCGCCGAGCAAGAACTTGCGGCCGCGCTCGCCCTGGCCGACGACTGCGCCGCTCCGTTCGAACGCGCGTTGACCCTGATTGCGCTAGCCGAGCTCCGCCTGGCGACCGGCAAGGTGGGGGCCGCGACCGCGCACCTTGCCGAGTCCCGCGCCATCTGCGCGCCGCTCGAAGCCCGACCGGCGTTGGCGCGCATCGACGCCCTGACTGACCGCGTGGCGACCCCAGCGCTATCCGCGGGGCCACTTGCCGGTCTCACCCCGCGCGAGGTCGAAGTCCTCCACCTCGTTGCTCAGGGCCTGACCGACCTCGAAGTCGCCGGCCGCCTCTTCATCAGCCCCCGCACCGTCGGCCAGCACCTCCGCTCCATCTACGGCAAGCTCGACGTTCCCTCCCGCTCCGCCGCCACCCGCTACGCCATGGAACACGGCCTCGCCTGAGCCATTCAGGTAGGTAGCCGATTCAGTAGCTGTGTGGATGCGCGGGGCCAATGAAGAGATGAGCGCGTTAGATATCCGCCGGTGGGGATTGCAGACGTTGCGCAAACGCGAGCACGCTCGAAATCTGGCGTGGCGAAAGCTGCCGTACGAGGAGGCGCAATTGCTGAGCCTCAGTTTCAATGTTCACGGCATTGTTTGGCCATGGAGCATCCCAAATACGATCGAGCATCTCATTGATTTGCGCGGCTCGTACTATTGCCCGTTCCGCTTCGCGCTCGATGATCCGACTATGGTGAAATCGCGGCTCGTAGTCCGCGGCATGGCGCAAATCCTTGAGATTGAACCCCCATTCATAGATATGGCGGCGCTCGCGGTCGTCCGGAAGCCGAAATGAGCTCCAAACTGAGTCGTGCCCAAATACCCCCGATCTCACTACGCCGTGCTTCACAAGACAGGCGGCGGCATGGTGGAAGGCAGAGTAGTAGGCGCGGCTAATAGCGGAACGCTGGTGCGCTTCGGTCGGCCCGTCACCAAGTTCACGCGCCAGATCAAGAAACGCCATCCAATCGAAGTTCATCGAACGAACTCGACCGAGAAGTGAGTATCTGGCGGAATCACTGAGGCGTGCGGCCAAACCCATTGCTCGTGGAACAGATCTTCCCGGTGCAGGGCTTCGGCGACCCCCAGCCCAATTTGGATGCGGATGTACAGCCGGCGCGTTCCCTCGTCATCATCATCCGGCGGCACATCGAGCACAAGCGGCGTGTCCGGTCCAAAGACCGCGCGGATGGCTGGGGCTGCTTCGTGCAGGATCGATACCACGTCGGGGCGCTGTGCGAGGTAGCCCTGCACCGCCAGTGCATCACGGACGCGGTACGAGAAGCCGAGGCTCTCAATCAGTGCTCGGGGATTCACATTGAGCAGGGATGGGTTACTCAGCATCCGAGCGCGTTCGATACTCGTCTCTTTGCTCACCATCGATCACCTACTTCGTCTCCAATGGCAATAGTCTCGTGGCCCATGTGCCGCAACAGACAGGATCACTGTACCCGATTCGCAAGGAGGCGCAAGTACGGGCGTAGCTTCAATGCCCTCGCTCCGCCGCCACCCGCTACGCCATGGAACACGG
>JBOGUE010000529.1:0-12797 GCA_050695955.1 Thermomicrobiales bacterium
GATTGGTCCTGGGCTGGACCGGGAATCGCCCGGACGTTCGAAACGGGTACCGATCGAACGACTCGAGGGGCCGATTGCCGCCCTGGTAGTGGCGACGCGGGCGCGGACGCCGTCGCGCCTGCGGTACTTCCTCGATGGCAGCCAGCGCACGCTCCCCGCCTATTTGATCGGTGCGGTGCCGGTGATCGCTTCGGTCGCGGCCGCTGCCATTCTCGAACGGGACGAGCGCGGCGAAGGTCGGGTGATGCCGGGGATGCTGCGGCTGAAACACACCTGGTTGGTCCCAATGAGGCTGCCCGAAGTCGCGCCCTTCGTCGAGGTGGTCGAGCGGTTAGGTATGGACGTTGCCGATCCGCTCGCACATCTGACGAACGACGACGACTATTTCGAGGCGGCCGGCGACTACGCGCGATTGATCGAGCTCGGACACAGTGCGGCGAACAAGGCCCGCTCCGCGCTCGAAGACGACCTGCTTCAATCGTGGAGCAGCGCGCCGGAACGGGCCACCGACGACGGTTGGATCCTAGTAGATGGCACGTTGCGGGTTTCGGCGCCGAAGGCCGTGGGACTCGTTAAGTCATTCACCCGGCAGTACTTGACCGGCGCGGATGCGGCCTGCCTCTTTGGGTTGCCGCCCGGCCACCGGACGACGGCCTTCCGTGCTGCCGACGGGTGGCGACCTGAGGTCGCAATGTGGTTCCTGCGCTTTCGCGATGCGGCAGGGCGTGATGCGCGCCATTCCCTCGTTCGGATCGAAGTCGCCCCCGACGGCGCCGAGCCAGCGCGCATCGACGAGCTATCGACCTGGCTGATGGCCGAACGCGTGCCGCGGGCGACGGCTGATGCCCGCTGGGCAACGCTGCTCTACCCGGTGCACTACCTTGAGCGCATCCTGAAGCGTTACGTGGACGCCGATACTCGCGGTTGGCCGGGCGCGCGCGCGGGAGTCTAGGGCTGCCGCGAAGGCCAAGGGAAGCAAAACCCATGGATTTAGTCACGGGAATGACGGAAGCAGGCCTCAACGGGCACGTCGACAATCGTGGGACCGTCGATGATGTCCAGACCGTGCGCTTTGCCGGCCTGATTGACCGCCACACCGGGCCGATTGGCCGGGTCGTCGGCAGCGAGAAGGAGCCCGCGGGCGCCCACCAGTTCTGTTTCTGGGCGGCCGACGGTGCGTTGTCGCTCGACGTCGGACACATCGTCGTCGCCTTCTCGGAAGAGGCGGCGGTGATCGGCGTCGTTGACGAACCGCGCCGCTTCTCCGATCTCCGCACCTTCTTGGACGACTATTTCGACCGCCACGTTGAAGAAGCGCTACTGGCCGGTGAGCCGCCGACGCTGCGCCCCGAGATCCTCGTCTTCACGGTCAACGTGCTGGCGACGAAACACGTGCGCGATGACGTGACCTCGAACCGGCCCCCAGTGAGCGGTCCAGTCTACTACGCAACTCGTGAAGCGATCGACTACGCGCTCGGCCGCCCTGAGTTCAGCGGCACGGCCATCCCCGTCTTGCTCCATACCAACGGCAACGCCGAACGGGACGAAGATGGCGAACCGCGCCTGGACGAGCGAAACAACGTCATTTTTCAGCGAGCGCCGGTCTGGCTCGACGAGGAATACCTCCTCGGCCCGGAGGCTGGGCACGCGAACTGGACCGGGCAGTCCGGCCTGGCAACCAAGACCAGCCACGCGCTTTTCCTTATCAGCGCCATCTTTCAGCGGCTGCGTCAACCAGACGCCGACGGCAAGCGCAAGTCGGTCGCCGCGTTGATGTTCAACGTCAAAGGGCCGGACCTGCTCTGGCTCGACAAGCCCGCCGTCCCGCCGGATGGACATCAGGCGGCCTATGAGTCGGCCCGCTTCAAGGGATTGACCCAGCGGGACCACGAAGCGTACCGGGCGCTTGACCTGGAGCCGGAACCGTTCGAGAACCTTCGCATCTTCGCGCCATATCGACCAGGTGTGGCTCCGATGGTTGATCACGGCGCCAATGGCGTGATCCGTCTGGCGTCGAAGGTCGAGCACCAAAAGCTCAATACGCTGCGCAATGCGCCGGCCGAATCAACATGCGTCTACCCAATCCTCTGGTCGCTCGACAAAATCCTCTACCAGCCGCACAAGGTCTTCGAATACGGCGACCTCGATGACATGCTCTCCGGCTTTATCTACGAAGTGCGCGACACCCTGGGCATCACGTCGCTCCACGCCCTGGGAGAGCTCTTCGCCAAAATCGAGGCCCATTTCGAGCAACAGGAAGACAAGGAAGATCGCTGGCACGGCCACCACAAGGCGACCATCTACAAGGCACGCAACCGATTCAACGGACTGCCGTTCAAGTTCGGTGGGCTGCTGACCGACGGCACGGTCGACTACGGCCACCTGCCGCAGGTCGATCACGCTTTCCAGGATCAGGAGGTCCGCGTCGTCGACATCGCCGGCTGCAACTCGAACGTGCAGGAAGTGATCGTCAGCAACCTCATCTCCAGTATCTGGCGAAAGGCCGAAACTAACGAACTCGGGGTCGACAAAGTCATCGTCTTCGTCGACGAGCTCAACAAGTACGCGCCGGCTGGAGGGCAAGGAGGACTGCGGGATACGCTCGTCGACATTGCATCCCGTGGGCGGCACCTCAACGTCGTCTTGTTTGGCGCGCAACAGTTCCGGTCGAAGGTGGACGATGAGGTTCTGGGCAACAGCGGCACGTCGTTCTACGGCCGGATCGGTGACGAAGAACTGACCAACAGCGCCTATCGCTCGTTGAGCGAGACGGCCAAAGCGGAACTGCTGGGTCTGAAGAAGGGGCGCTTGCTGGCGCGCCACGCCCACTTTCGGGCACCCGTGTTCGGTACCTTTCCGTTGCCGCCGACCGTGCCGGGGATGGCCGGGCAGCGCATCTTCAACGACGTCGAAAACCGGTCGTCGCTCGGCGCGGAACCAGCCGAGGCCGTGGTGCTGTTCTTGAAGCGGTTGATGGGCGACGGGGCGCCGAAGCGGGCCGAGGTGCTGACCGAGTGCAATGGCCACGGCGAGGAGTATTTGCTCGATCTCTGCCGAAAAGTCGAAACCGAATGGGCGCGAACTGTCGGTACCACCAAAGCGAGCCGCATAACCCCGTGGATCATGATTCGTAGCCGGCTGCAAACCCGCGTGAAGGTGATCCGACGTTGAGCACGATCGCGTCTCGGCTCCACTCGCTCCGCATCGCGCACATTTCCGATACGCACCTGGGCTACCGGGCGGTCTATCGGTCCGATCCGGAGACGGGGCGGAATCAGCGCGCCCTTGACGTCGAGCGCGCCTACGAGACGGCCATCTCCGACATCCTGACCCGGCAGGTCGATCTGGTGATCCACGGGGGTGACGTCTTTCACCACACGCGGCCGTCGTGGGCAGCGCTGCGCTGCTTCGTGCGGCAGTCGCGTCGCCTGACCGACGCCGGGCTGCCCGTCCTCGTCGTTGGCGGCAACCACGACACGCCTCGGCTGCGGACCAGTGGCTCCGTCTTTTCGGTGATGGAGCTGGCGCTGCCCGGCGTAACGTTTGTCACCGGGTATGAAGATCAGCCTATCGAATATGCTGACTTCAACCTCAATGTCGTCGCCGTGCCACACGGGAAGCTGACTGACATTAATCCGCCAATCGTGTATCCCGAGCCAGGGCAACGCAATATACTCGTCACGCACGGGCTCGTGCCGGGCATGTCGATCCGCGGCCACCGTGAGCCGGGCGAGGAAGAGGTGAGCGACGCGCTGCTCGACGCCGACTTCGACTACATCGCGCTCGGGCACTTCCACCTCTGGGGCAAACAGCGGCACAACGCCTGGTACAGCGGCTCGACCGAGCGCATGGGCTGGGGCGACGAGCAGGTCGATCCCGGCTACCTGATCGTCCAGTTGAGCGAGCCGGGCGAACCGCCAACCGTGGAGCACGTGCCGATCGCGGCGCGGCCAATGAAGACGCTCAAACCGCTCGATGGCGAAGTCCGGACAGCCCGCGAGTTGGCCGACATGGTGCTCGAGCGCCTGCAGGCGCTCGACATGCCGCGGGCGATGACGCGGATCGAACTGCAAAAGACGCCGCGTCCAGTGCGCCGCGAAGCCGAGGCGATTCTCCGACGGGAGGCGCCGGCGGTCGTCTGGCACCTCCATGTCTACTCGCCGGCCGATATCCTGTCCGGATTCGAGCGGCGACACGAGGCGACCGTCACCGACGTACGCGCCCTGTTCGCCGACTTCGTCGCCGACAAGCTCAAGCGGGCGGAATACGACACAGCTTTTGCCGCGGCCTTCAAGGAGCGGGGCGAGCGGGCAATCGACGAGGCGATGCGGGACGCGGAGGCCGCGACCGGCGCGGAGGATGCCGCGTGAACGTCGCCGAGATCGAGATCGAGGACTACAAGCAGTTCGTTGGGCTGCATCTGTTTCGCCCGGCCGAGGCCGGCATCGTTGGGGTGATCGGAGCGAACGGCGTCGGCAAGACGACCCTGTTCGAAGCGATAGAGTGGTGCCTCTATCAGCCACGGGAGATCAGCGCCGAGGAGGTCCGGCCGCGGGGGCGCTCTTCGACGCCACGGGTCAAGCTGACCCTTCAGGATCCCGCCACCGGCGTGCGCTACGTGGTCGAACGCGTACTCAAGAAGAGCGGGGCGAATGCCGACCTGTACCGTGAGGATGAACCGGAGAGCCGGATCGTCCACGGCTCGCGGCAGGTGACGGAATACGTTGCTCGTTCATTGATCGGCCTCAGCCACCGCGCATTCGTTTCGACCTTCTTCACGCGGCAAAAGGAGCTCACGTTCTTCGGCAATCTCCGCGACACGGAACGACGTCGCGAAGTTGGCCGCTTGCTGGGGCTCGAGACGATCCGTGAGGCGCAACGCAAGATCGGGCAGGATCGCACTGCTGCCGACAACGAGGCGAAGGTTCTGCTTGCTCAGCATGCCGAGCAGAGCGCGGGGCGCGACTTCTTGGCCGAAAATTCGGAGGCGGAACAGGCAGTCGCGTTGCGGCAGGCCGCGTTTGAGGAGGCAGAGGCGGCGCTGGCCGGTGCGTCCGAGACGCTCGTCAAAACGCGAAACCATCTGTCCCAACAGCGTACCCTCGAACGCCGCGACGCCGAAGTACGGCGCGATCTGGAGCGGGTCGGAGGCGACCAACGGGCGGCGACAGCACGGCGTGACGCCGCGCACCGCTCCACTGCCGAGCTCGACCGCGCGGCGACGCACCGTACCGAACTGGAACCGCTGGCAGCGGATGAGGCTGCACGCGCCCTATCCGTCAAGGAGCATGAGGCCGCCCGGGATCGGCATGTATCGTGGCAGCGATGGCAGGAGGACCTGCAGCGATTTCAGGCTGGCATCGACAAGGTGTTCGCCGATGTGCAAGGTGCGGTTGCTTCTACGGGCGCCGATGGCGTCCCTGGCTGGTCCCTCACCGCGGATGATGCCGGTGACCCGATTGCTGCCGCCGATCGATTGATCGGCGTCGCGGCAGGCGTGGACGCGTCTGGAGCGAAGCACGAGGCGGCCGCGCTGGCGATGTGCTTCGGCTTGGCTGAAGCCCGCGATCGTGGGGAGGAGTTGTTCCACAAGCGCGACCAACTGCTCCAAGACCTCGAACGGCAGCGAACCGCGATCGTGGCCAATGGTGACCCCAGTCAGGTGGCCGAGGCGGCGCTCAAAGCACGGGATGCCGCCCTCCGTCGCAAGCAGGAGGCGGTCAGCAATGCCGAGAACGCGCGACGGACGCGCGACGAACTGGCGCCGATCGTGACCGGTCTGAAGTCGAAGAAGTTTGAGGGACGGTGTCCAACCTGCGGCCGGCCGTTTTCCGAGCATGAAGCCGGCATCACGCTCGCCGCCCTTCAGGATCACATGGAGGAACTTGGCACGCGGATCGCCCAGATGGACGAGCAGCGACTGAAGGCCGAACGTGCGGCGGCGGCCAAGGACAAGACTCGGCAGGAAGCCGAACAGCGCCAGCGCGCCCTGGCCAAACTGGACGGCCGCATCAGCGACGGCCGCCCCATCGTCGACGAAGCACGGGAGTTGTTCGAGCGAGCGGTCGCGGCTTGCTCGCGGGCACTCTCGGACCAGGGACTGGATGCGGCGCCGACGAAACAGCGCGTCGAGGATGCCCAGGCACGCGCGGATATGCTTGATCGCCTTGCTAAAACGCTTATGCTCCTACGCCAGTTGCGGTCGACGGCCCAGCAATACGCCATCGACCGCGAATCGGCGAGGCAAGCAATTGACGATCTTGGCGAGGTCATCTACGACGTGGCATTGCACCGCCAAGCGGACAAAGCGTTGCAGGAGGCGCGGGCAGCGGCTGTCCAGATCGCACAGATCAATCAGGATCTGGCGCGTCGTCCTGAGCGAATTGCAGAGATGCAGGCGGCTGAGGCCGAGCTTCGCCAGCTTGCGGTCGAGCAGTCGGCGCAAGAACAAACGCTCGCGGAAATCGGGTTCGACCGGGCGGCGCTCGACGTGGCCATCGCGGGCGAGCATGAGGCGCTCAAGACGGAGCGCGCCACGATTGACGCACGCGCGGTCGCGGATGCCGCCTTGAAGGACGTACGCACCGCGCTGAGCGCGCTGCTCGTCGATCAACAACGCATCGCCGGCTTGCTCGACCGCTCCGATGCCCGGCAGCGCGAGGCGGATGTGCTTGAGCAGATGTACCGCGAGTTCACCCAATTCGATCAATACGTGGCGGGCGTGGTCACGCCGCAGCTTGCCGAACACACCAGTGAGCTCCTCGGCGCGGTCACGGAGGAGAAATATGACCACGTCGATTTCGACGAGAACTACGGCATTCTCATCTTTGACGGCGACGAGAAGTTCCCGATGGAGGAGTTCTCGGGTGGCGAGCGAGACGTGATCGCCCTATGCGCCCGGTTGGCGCTCTCGCGCCTGACCGGCAATCAGGCGGTCAACCCGCCCGGGTTCCTTGTGCTGGACGAAGTCTTCGGCTCGCTCGACCGCGACCGGCGGACGCAAGTCCTGGAAACACTCGGCGCGCTCTCCGGCACCGCCGAGGCGTTTCAGCAGCTCTTCATCATCAGCCACGTCGACGACGTCCGCTTCTCCCCGGTTTTCAGCGAGGTCTGGCGCGTCGCGGAGACGTCCGAGGGCGTGAGCCGCCTCGAAAACTTGAATCAAACGGATGGCGCGGAAGAAGGTTGAGTTCCCTTACTCCTCTGATCATGTAGGTGATCCTAGGCTTGTGGACGCTCCGCGGTCGCCGTTTCCTCGACGACCCACCGCGGTTGGCTGTCGGGTTCATCCGTCACCGCGGGCTCTGAGGTGTCCGCGCAAACGCTATCCGAGACGATGACGAGTTCCGGACCGATCGTCGTCACGTCCTCATTGCCGATCATCTTGTTATCGCGGAAGAATCCAGGTGAGACCTCAACGCCGGTCAGGCTCCACGTGGAGCTCTCGAACTGGATGGTGGTCACTTGCCCGACGTACTCACCGCCTTCGGTCACGACTTTCTCCTTGACCACGTCGTCGAGGTCAACCAGTTCCATCCAGCGCTCGTTGGTCTGATCGCCGCATACCGCGTCCTTGTCGGCCAGCGTCAGCGCGTCCGGTCCCAGCGAATGGATGTCGTCGATGTCGATCAGCTTGCGTGAATCGGGCTCCAGCAGCGAGCCGCCTGGCTCCACCGATAAGCCGCCGATCTTCCTCGATTGGGGGTCGAGGTAGATTCGGTTGATCAATCCGACTTTATCCCCTTCGGCGATGCTGACAACAGTCAGACCTTTCAAGTCCTTGATATACATGCGGTCCATGGAACTCTCCCTTCGCGCTCGGCGCTGAGCGCGTCACGTCGCTTATATCGGACGCATAGGGAGACGCCGGGATGGCGCCACCACGGACCGAGAGCACGAGTCGCGAGGGCCATCGAGTAGGCGCATTGTGCCGGCGGCTACATCGTCACCGTGATTCAGACACCGCATGCCGACCGTGTGCGATGGCCATGCGCAGCAGCGTACGGATCTCGTGTGCCGTCTCGGCCGGCAGTTCAGGGTCAATGAGGAGCTGAACGAGGTCCGACAGCAGCGGATCGTCGAGCGCCTCCGAGCGAAAGCCTACCGACGACAGGAGCCGTTCCCGTTCGAAGGGAGGTGACTCTAGCGCATCGAGGAGACTGAGCACGGTCTCTCGCTCAGGCGCCCGCGACCCGGCTTCGAGCCGGGAGACAAAACTCTGATCGAGACCCGCGGTTTTGGCGAGCTTGGCCTGCGACCATCCGCGCGCGGCGCGCAGCTCCGCCAGGAGGCGACCGAACTCCCTCATCTACATAATCGACTTCACCGCGCCGCCGTCGACTTGGACCGTGACGCCGGTGACGTAGGATGCGGCCGGGGAGGCGAAAAAGACGACGACGTTCGCAAACTCCCGCGGCTCGCCGAGGCGACCCATGGGGATCGCTTGGGCGTCTTCCTCCATGATCTCGTCGGGCGTCTTGCCGGCGTCCTTCGCCCGCGCCACCGAGAGATTTCGAATGCGGTCGGTCAAGGTCGAACCGGGGAGGACGTTATTGACGCGGATGTTCCGCCCCGCGACTTCGAGCGAGAGCGATTTGGCGAGGCCGATCACCGCCGCCCGGCCGGTGTTGGAGAGGATCAAGTGCGGAATCGGCTGCTTGACCGCGGTCGAGACGATGTTGGTGATACTGCCACCGCCGCGTTGCTCCAGATGTGGAATGACGGCCCGCGAGAGCCGGAGCGTGCTCATCAGGTTGAGATTGACGGCGTTCAGCCACGGCTCGTCGTCGGGGAAGGAGAAAAAACCGCCACTCGGGGGGCCGCCTGAGTTGCAGACGACGCAGTCGATGCCGCCCCGCGCCTTGACGGTCTCGTCGACGAGGCGCTGCACGTCCTCCGGCTGAGTCAGGTCGCCTACGACCTCGATCACGTCGCCCCCGGTTTCCTCCCGAATCTCCTTGGCGGTGTTAGCAAGTGTTACCGCATCGCGGCCATTGATGGTGACGAGCGCGCCCTCGGCCGCAAACGTCGTGGCCACCGCCCGGCCAAGTCCCTTGCTCGACGCCGCAACAATCGCGACTTTGCCCCGTAACCCCAGATCCATCGGCCTTTGCTCCTCCCGTCGTCGCTCGATACCAATCCGACGCATTCTAGCAAGCCAGCAAGCCGCATCCTTTTGGTGCTTCGTGCGTTGACCCTGATAACGGAGCATGTCGGGAGAAGGCAGGGACGGTGCTGTACGCGCTGAAGTCATCCGGGTCGACCGGTGTCAAGGCGGCTGGTGAATCGGGGGATGAGGCGGAGCTGGTTGCTCAGGCTCAGTCCGATCCGCGGGCGTTCGCACCGTTGTACGCGCGTTATTTCAGGCCGGTCTACCGATATTGCCTGCGCAGCCTTGGCGACGAGGAGGCCGCGGCCGACACTACGGCTCAAGATTTTGCCCGTGCGTTGGCCGCTCTGCCCCGCTACCGCGACGGTTCGTTCCGAAGTTGGCTCTTTGCAATTGCTCACAACGCGATCGTCGACGCCACGCGGCGTCGAAGGCCGTCCGCGCCTCTCGATGCGGCCACAACCGTTCCAGATCCGTCTGCCTCGCCAGAGGAGCAGGCGCTCTCGGCAGAGGATCGGCGCTCCATCAAGGTGTTGCTCGGCCAGCTCTCGCCCGATCAGCGTCAAGTGGTTGAACTCCGCCTTGCGGGTCTAACCGGGCAGGAGATCGCGGACGCGCTCGGGAGGAGCTTGCCGGCGGTCAAGAGCACGCAGTTCCGCGCCTATACCCGCCTACGACGCCTGATTGCCTTTGCCGACGACGGACGAACGGAGACGACCGATGCCTCGCGATGAAGTTACACCATTGCCGGCGCGACCTCGGTGGTTCGGCGGTGGGCTGGCCGCCGCGGTCCTGGCGATCGCGGCAGTGGTCGGGTACGCCGCGTACTGGCTCGCACCCCCGAGCGACGGTGAGCGGCCGACAATGCCGGCGGCTGTGCAAGAAACCGGCACCGCGCAGGCATCGCCTGGTCCCGCCCTCGCCGGATGCACGGTTGCGCCGCGGCCGGACGGCAGTGTCGTCGATCTTGCCGGAAGCGGGCCGACGGTGATGCGGGTCCTGCCTCGGCAGAACAATGATCCTGTCCATTTCGAACAGCCGGTTGGCCCGGCTGACGGAGAAGCACTGTTCCATGGCAAGCCTTCAGCCGCGGCTGAGGTCGTCGCGGACATCAATGCGACGCTCGCCGAGCTCACAACCTGTCGCTTCTATCTACTTGGACCCGACGGTCGGATCGAACTCGATGGTCGCTACTTTGCCCTCTACAGCGACGACTATTTCCGAGGCGAGTTGGCCGGCTATCGCGAGGCGGGAAAAGAGCCAACAATTCACTCGCTCTGGGTCCCGAACACCGTGGCGACCGTGGTGGATGCGCGCATGTTGCCGGACGGACGCATCGCCGCGGTTCTTGCGACCGGGACCGAGCGTTACCATCCCGATCGGCGCTGGGTCGCCATCTTCGTCAGGGTAGGCGATCGCTGGCTTGTCGACGAGGTCGGCTTGGCAACGTTCCCATCCTTCTCGACTCCTGTTGCCTCGCCGGTTGCGTCGGCCACGACTGCCGCGGCCGGAGCGACCTCACAACCCTGGACGCCGACCGTCCCGCTGGTGCTGGAACTCGCAATCTTCGACGCCGTGCCCGAACGCGTCGGCACTCCTGCTCCAAGTGAGTTTGTCTTGACTCACCAGTCCAGCACGTCTCTCCCCGTCAATCTCAGAGAGCAGCCGACGACGAACTCGGGCATTGTGGTCGTCCTGCCTCCGGCCACGCCGTTGCGTTGGCTTGGCGGCGAGGAGGCAGACGCCAGCGGCACGAACTGGCTGAACGTTGAGACCGAGTCCGGTGAGAGCGGGTGGGTCCGGGCAATCGACGCCGAACCACCGTTCAGCGTGCCGTTCGAGCAGACGACGTGCTTCCCAGCCATGGCGACGACGGTCCCGTGCGGCGAGGCGTTTGCCCGCCACGGTCCCTACTGGTACAACGAGTTCCCGGCAGACACCGACGTTACCATTCGGCTCCACAACGTCGGAACGCGATCCCACCGTTTCGTGATCAAGGAGTTCGACGTCGATCTCCATCTCCCACCTGGAGAGCGCGCGGAATTCGTCCTCAATGCCTCCGTAGGAACCTATCTTTTCCTGATCTTCGAAGACGGAGGCACGACCCCGATTGGCGCCGGTACGTTCGAATTCATCGAGCAGGGACAACATCCGACCGCCGGATAGCCAGGGACGATGCGCTCCGGCTGGCGTGACCACAGCGGCCGGGGCTAGCGCGACAGACGAGCCACGCCCTATCCTTGTCACATGGCCTACGGAACCCGCGGCCGGGCCCGCGGCAACGCCCACCAGGATACGGTTCGGCTGACGGGGGTACGCGCCGCGGGGGCGGCGCGCGGCCGGCGGACGTGGTTGGAGCGCGTCGCCGACGGCGCCATCACCTTTCCGGTCGTCGTCGGGGTCATTCACCTCGTCATCGTCCAGCTCGCGGCCAGCCTCGGCTTCCGATACGGGAACTCATTCGTCACCTCCGCTCCATACAACCAGGAATGCGCGGGCAACCCGGATTTCCCCGCGTGCAGCCTCGAAGCGCCGCTCGGGGGCCTGACCCAGGACATCGTCGGCCCATTCAGGTTGTGGGACGGCCTCTGGTACAAGCTGATCGCGCAGGAAGGGTATGGCTTTCGGGACGCGCTGGCCGCGTTTTGGCCCCTCTATCCCTGGTCGATGCGGGCCGTCCACGATCTCTTCGGCATCTCGTACGACCTCGCCGGCTATCTGATCTCCAACATCAGCTTCGTCGTCGCGCTGATTCTGCTCTACCGGTTGATCAGCATCGATTTCGACGACGTGGTCGCGCGCCGGACGCTCTGGGCCATCGCGCTCTTCCCGACATCCTTCTTCTTCTCGGCGGTCTACACCGAGTCGCTCTTCCTGATGCTGGCGGTCGGTGCGTTGTTGGCCGCACGGCGCGGGAACTGGTGGGTCGCGGGTCTCGTGGGTCTACTGGCGGCGCTGACTCGCTCCTACGGCGTCTTGCTTCTCGTGCCCTTTGCCGTCCTCTTCCTTCAGCAATTCCGATTCAATGTCGTACGGTGGCTGCCGAACGCGATCCCGGCGGCGTTGCCGGCGCTCGGTCCGATCATCTTCGGGTGGCGTTTGGCGAACATCGACGAATCGTGGGGGAAGTTTTGGGCCTTCAAAGACGTCCAGGAGCAATGGGCCAGACGCTCCGAGATGCCGTGGGACACACTGCGCTGGGCGTTCTCGAATAGTCCGCATGGAGAGGAACTTGGCGTTCGCGCGGGGGCGGACTGGAGCTGGATTGGCGACCTCTTCGACAATCTCGGTTGGGACACCCTGACGAGCGGGGTGTTTCGCGAACGGGTGGGAAACAGCGACACCCTTGAGCTGCTCGCGACGCTGCTATTCCTAGGCCTCGCGGTCATCGGCCTCAAAATGCTGCCGCTCTACCAGAGCGCGTTCCTTATCCCCGGTCTGGTCATCCCCCTGTTTCAGCCCTCGGGGGTGCATATCCTGATGAGCATGCCCCGCTTCGGGCTGACGCTCTTCCCGCTCTTCGTCGTGATGGCGCTCTTGCTCAGACAGCGACGGATCGTGCTGCCGGTCGCCGCCGTGTCGACGGTCCTGCTCGTGTTGCTGACGATGCAATTCGCGAACTGGTATTGGGTCTCCTAGATCCATTCGGGGATGCATTGGCCCAAGAAGGGCGCCGTCGTGTAGGGGC
>JBOGUE010000530.1:0-7146 GCA_050695955.1 Thermomicrobiales bacterium
GGTGTACACGCCGTCGACCAATGCGTAGTCGCGGACATGGGCGTGGTAGGTGTACGGCGCCACCTTGCGTGTCGCCACCAGTGGATCCTCGTTCAGGAGGAGCCAATTGCCGGTGTCGTTGTGCAAGCCAACGTTTGGTCGGCCGACCCGTTCGAAGATTTCGAGAAAGTCGTCGCTGGTAAAGTAATCGTAGTTCTCGGTGGTGACCGTGATATCGAATTCCGCCGCGGCGTCGGCTAGTCGCGTCAATTGATCGACCGCGATGCGAATCCGGCCTTCCCGCGTGATGCGGCCACCGTACCCGAAGTAGAAGAGGCCGAGGGGTGAGCCGAGCTGGTGGGCAACTTCGAGGTTGGCGATCGCCGCTTTGAGGGCGGGATCAGCGAGATCGCGGTCGGCGTGAAGCCCCAGCGATCCGATGATGACGGTGGGAACGAGGCGGAGTTCGGCAAGCCGTTCGCGCAACGCGGCCAGGTATTCGGGATCGGTGCGGGGGAGCTTGCCGGCGCCGAAATCGATGCCAAAGGGGTGGCTCTGAACCTCATCGGCAACCGCGGATACCTTATCGATGATGATGTCAACTCGAGGTTCGTCCGTAATCCGCCGTAGTTGCCGGCGGTATGAATCGCCAAGAACACCTAAGAGCACCGTCATGGTTCTTCTCCCACCAACGATCGCGACCGTCGCCTCAGGTAGCTCAGACGGTCGCGACTGTGAGCCAATGCCGAATTCGCTCTCGAACGTAGGGCACGTCGATCCGGTAGTAGTCGATGGCCTGCTCAACCGGAACATGTGGTTCCAGGGTGACGTAGCCGCCATAGCCATCGTCGGCTAAGCGCCGCAACACCGCGTCGGCGTTCACGCATCCATCCGGGATCGAGGTGTAGCCGATGTATCGGTCGGAGTCGCCACGCATCGTCCCCCCCCGCTTGTCGCGCGGCCGGTGCGTCGGGTCGTAGAGGCAGCCACCCTTCAGATGAACGTACCGCACGTAGTCTTTGACGACTTCATAGGCGGCAGGATAGGGTTCTTCGTTCGCATGGTAATAGTTGCAAGGATCGTACTGTGTGCCAAAGTGCGGCGAGTCCACGCGTTCGACCAGATCACGCACCTGCACCGCCAGCCCGGAATCATCGTGCGCTTCGTTTTCGAGAACAATCGTCACACCCGCCGTGCCCGCATATTCGGCGGCAGGCTGCATGGCCTCGACAAAGATATTCGGTGACAAGCCGGCGAGGTAGCAGTTGACGATCGGCGCGCCGAGGGCGGCAGCGGCGTCAACGGTCCCTTTGAGCGCCGCCGTGCCATAGACGGCGCCAACCTCGTCGCATTTGCTCAGGACATTGAAGCCGAGCGTCACGCAGGCGACTGCCATCCCTTCGCTCGATAGGAGGCGATGGGCGCCAGCCACATCCTTGTGCTCGTAGCGCTGCTCGGCGTCACCCGCGGCGTTCCCCGGCACATTGCGGGGCCACAACTCAATCGCGTCGACGTCGAGTGTTTTCAGCACGCGGACGACGTCCGGCAGCGCGAGCGTCTTGGAAAGCAACTGGCCTGAGACCGCAAGTTTCACACGCCCCCCTGTTCGCTCGCCTGGAGCTTGGTCTGATCCGCCAAGATCGACATTTCATACTATGAAATGTGATTTCATATCGCCCAAGATGAGTCTAGCGAATCCGATTTTGGCTGTCAAGGAGCGTGATGCGCATGTGGTCCCAAGCACGAGCGCCCGCTGCCGATCCCGTATCGTCCGCGGGACGCCGCGTTGCGCTATTTGGATGTTCGATGGGCGATCATCCGGTACCTGGACTTCAGCACGCCGGCCGGCCGATCGGCAGCGGCTGCGATGAGCGTGCCCACACGGCGGTGCTCCAAGTCCGGCTCAAACGGAGTGGCATGTCCTGGAACCGGCCGGGGCCAATGCCATGATCTCCCTGCGCGTCACCCTCACCACAGACTGGCATCTTCGACGCGACGAGCGATCTGGTTTACGGCAACGATCAAGATCAGCGCCACGACCGACTGGAAGACGCCGATGGCCGCCGCATAGGAGAATTGCGGCAACGGCGAAGCTAATCCAACCCGGTAGACGTATGTGTCGATGACCTCGGACACGGGGAGATTGATGCTGTTTTGCAGAAGCAGGACTTTCTCAAAGCCGACCGTCAGAATCTCCGACATGGCGAGGATCAGCAGGACGATCGCGGTCGGCAGAATGCCGGGCAGATCAATATCGCGGATTCTCTGCAGGCGTGTCGCGCCGTCGATGACGGCGGCTTCGTGCAACGTCGGATCAATGCTCGTGAGGGCCGCCAGGTAGATGATGCAACTGAAACCGGCAGTCTGCCACACGCCCGACCAGACGTAAATGTGGCGAAAGTAGCCAGCATTGGCCATAAAGTCGGTCGGGCCGATTCCTGCCACGCCGAGAACTTGGTTGACCAGGCCAACCCGCGGGTCGAGCAGAATCAGAATGATGCCAACCATTACAACGACCGAGATGAATTGCGGCGCAAGGCCAACGACCTGCACGGTCCGGCTGAACCAGACCTTGGTGACCGAGTTCAATGCCAGGGCCAAGAGGATTGGTGCGGGGAATCCAGCCAACAGACTGTACGCATTCAGGACCGCGGTGTTCTCGAGAATCTGCCAGAAACTATACGACGAGACAAACCGCTCGAAGTTCGCGGGGCCAACCCAGGGGCTTCCGGTCACGCCGTCAACCGCATTGAAGTTCCGAAAGGCGATCTGGATACCGTACATTGGCCAGTACTTAAAGAGAACCAGCCACAGGAGCGGGAGCGCGAGCATTGCGTAGAGCTGCCAGCTCCGCCGGATGGCGAGCCAGTTCCGGCGCCAGGCAGGTCGCGCCAAGAGACGCCAGTGAGACGGCTTGTCAGGGCGTCCGCGTACTGCAAGATCTGCTCGCATCAATCGCATCCTGTCTACCGCTTGAGCGAGCCGATCAGGGCTCCCTTGACGAAATGCCGCTGAACGAACGGATAAAGAGCGAGCAGCGGAACGCTGGCGACGACGATGAGCGCGTACTTGAGCAGATCAGCCATATTCTCTCGCATGAGCATGTTCGCCATGTCTCCCGTCATTCTGAGGTTGGTTTGGTTCTGTACGAGAATCGAGCGCAACACGAGCTGCAACGGATAGAGTGACTCGTCCGTCAGATAGATCAACGCGTCGAAGTACCCGTTCCAGTGGCCAACTGCGTAGAAGAGCGCATTGACGGCGATGATCGGGCCTGAGAGCGGGCGGACAATCTCCCAGAGAAAGCGGAAGTCGCTACAGCCGTCAAGTTGCGCGGCCTCCAACAGCTCATGTGGGATCGTGGACTGAAAATAGGTGCGGGTAATGATCACGTTCCAGACCGCGAGGGCTGACGGCAGGATCATTGCCCATCTGGTATTCAGGAGCCCCAGGTCTCCCACGACAATGTACGTAGGAATTAAGCCGCCGCTGAACAAGGTGGTGAACAGAAAGAGAAAGATGATGATCCCCCGCCCTGGCAGATCCTTGCGCGAGAGGGGATAGCCGGCCAGGATCGTCAACACCACGTTAACGGCGGTGCCGGCAACCGTGTAGAAGACCGAATTGACGAACCCGGTCAGAATCATCGGGTCACGAAAAATCCTGCGATAGGCGATGAATGTGGGGTCCACCGGCCAGAGCCAGACCTGGCCGGTGGTCACCGCCATGGGATCGCTCATCGACGAGCTGACGATGAAGATCAAGGGGTAGAGCACGATGACCAAGAAGCCGATCAGCAGCGTGGTCACCGCGATAGTGAAGGCTCGGTCGCTGCCACGCTCGCGAATCCGACTGGTCGCCATCGAGGCCAGTCCTCCTTCCCGCCGAACGCGGACCCCGCCTCCTAGGTGGCGGCTCTCGCGTCGAAGGCGTCCTGATACGCCTGGATGTAGGCGGTTAGACCCATTTGCTCGATGGTCGCGACATAGTCATCCCAGCCGGCGTCGATCTCCGTGTCGCCCCGAACGAACTGCGCCAGCATCTGCTTGACGAACTGGACGATGGTTGCCTCCGGATCGGCAATGGCGATCGCCTGGTCCGTCGTGAGGGCGAGTGGCGGCAACACCATCTCCAGCGGCGGCTTGTAGGGTTCGTAGAAGTCCTTCGTGGCGTTATAGAGAATTGATTCGACGTTGAGATCGCGGGCCGTCTCGTCAATCGCGATCCCATTGAACAGGTTTTGTGACATATACATTGGCCCGGTGCCGGCCCAGGAGACGTTCGACGGCTCGGTATGGACGATCAGTAACTTCCAAATCGCCTGGTCGCCCTTGACGTCGATCTCACCCTCCAGCGCCCACCGCCATTCCTGATCGAGGACGCCGCGTTCCAGACGAAGGGTTGCCTCTTGCCAGTAGAACGAGTCGATCCAGCGAACTGCCAGCGCCGGATCTGGGCACGCCTGGGTGATCGGCGCTGCCGCGTATGCGGGGAGGTACGGGAGCCAGCCAGCGAATCGCACCCCGGCCGGACCGGTGAGCGGCGGCACCGGCACGTACTCGGCCCAGCGGGCATCGGCCTCGTTGCTGATGGACACGGCCACACCCGCTGAGTTCCCCAACACCGCACCGAGTAGGACGTCGTCCGGATTATTCCCCAGGCGCTGCAGCTGATCTTCATCTTGCGTCAGGATCTGGGGGTCGATCAGACCCTGTGCATACAGCCGGTGCAGGTACTTCAGACCTTCTTTCCAGCCGTCGGTGACATGGATTGGCGTAACCACCCCATCTTCGACGATGAGAAAGGGCTCGCCAGGATTGAACACGAACGCATTCATGAAGTAGGACGGGAGCTGCGAATGCGACTCGCTCAATGAACCGGAAAGCGGGACTTCGTCAGCCCGACCGTTCCCGTTCGGATCATTGTCCTTGAATGCCGTCAACACCTGCTCGAGTTCATCGGTGGTCGTGGGCACCGAGAGCCCGAGCTGGTCCAACCACGGCTGGTAGATCCACAGCTTCTGATTGAATGTGCAGTGGAAGCATTCGCCCCAGCCCGGCATGGAGTAGATGCTGCCGTCTGGTGCGGAACAGGCGGCTCGCGCCGCCGGGTACATCTCAAAGATGCGCTGGGCGCGAGGAGCGTGTTCTTCGATCAGCTCATTGAGTCGCAGGAAGATCCCTTGCGACCCATAGAGGAGGAGTTGAGAGGGATTGACGAATCCGAAAACGATATCCGGAATGTCGCCGCTCGAGAGCATGACGTTGAGCTTGCTTTGCATGTCATCTTCGGGGATAGCATCCCACGCCACTTGGACGTTTGTCTGCTCCTGCATCCATTGGGTAAAGCGGTTGTCGTCCAGATCAATGACCTCGTCGTTGCGCGCGGTGAGCACGCGAAACGTCTGCGTCTCTGGCGTGAGCGGTCCGGCAATCGGGGTCAAGATCTCGGTTTCTGGTTGCGGGATGTACGGAGGAACAGCCGAGGCAGGGGCGGTTTGAGCTTGCGTCGAGCGTAGTCGTGGCGTACCAGCCGCGACGCCGAGCGCAACGGCGGAACGAAGAATGGTGCGGCGCGAGGTCGTGTCTGTGCAGCCGTGGCCGCACTGTGTCTTGCCGAGCGATTGAGACATCTCTGACCTCCCTATCAGCGATAGTCAATCTCGATCGAGTCATGGCACGCCAAGCGACACGTCACCTCACTTTCTCCACTAGACACGGGGACTCGGTAGGGAAGCGCCAAGGTTGCTCGAGATCTGGCCGCCCGCGGCAAGCACGAGCGGAATCAGCTCCTGCGTGCGCTCAGGTGGCGCCGTGGGATAGGCAATGCTGACCGCGGCCACGCAATCGCCAACGGCATTGAAGACCGGAACGCCGATACACTGGATGCCAAGATAGTCTTCTTCGTTGTCCAGGGCGTAGCCGCAACGTCGAATCCCGTCGAGCTCAACCAACAATCCTTCACGGGTCGAGATGGTGTTGGCGGTGAAGGCCGACAGTTCTAGAGTCGCGATCATCTCCTCAATCTCGGGCGCCGATCGATACGCCAGGAGGAGCTTGCCAGAGGCGGTCGAATGGTAGCTTTGCTGTCCAATCCGCCGAATCCGTTGCACGTGAATTGGCCGCAGGCCGGGGAGGGAGATAATCGTTGCCAGTCCTCGGCCGTGAAACACTGAGAGGTACGATGTTTCGATGCTTCGGCTCCGAAGCTCCTCAACTGGCCCCATCCCGGCCCGATAGAGATCGGTGCCCGAGACGAACCGACCAACAAGGCCAACGAGTCCGTACCCAATGCGATAGTCTTTCGTCCGGTCGTCTTGGGTAACGATGCCTCGTGCTCGTAGGGTCGCCATGAGGTGATGGACGCTGCTGACATTCAAGCCGAGCCGGCGAGCGATTTCGGTGAGCGGCAACCCCCGACTCTCTTCGGCAAGAAGCTCGAGTATATCGACGACTTTGTCGACAGACCGAATGACTCCCGTGGAAGTCTTACGAGGTGGTACGGATATCTTTTCATCATGTGAAATCATATTTCATGTCTCCATGGCTATTGTAGGGCGAACCCATGCCGTCGTCAAGAGCGCGAGACGACCAACTCAACTGGCAATGGGGACCCCTAGCTTGCTCTCGCCCCATCCGGCTCACCTTCTACGAACAAAGTCCAATTGGCCCTTTGCGGAACGCGCATCGCCGACGGACAATGGACCCAGCACGAGTAGTGCAGAGGTCACCAAAGGAGCAAGGAGCGCAGATTGTGAGGCCAAGACAATTCCTGTATCGCGTCATTGTGCCGTTGCTCATTACTCTTGCCGTTGCGCCGACGTTGGCGGCGCAGGAGGCGTCCCCGCCCGCGTCGCCCGTTGCGGGCGAGGCGGTGACAAAGGTCGGGCTGATCACCCCGGACAGCCGGACGAACCAGGGCTGGGACCAGCAGGCGGCGGACGCGATCGAGGCGGTCGCCGAGGAACGCGGTATCGAGGCGGCGGTGGTCGAAAACGCCGGGTACGAGGACATTACGCCGGTCCTGAAGGATCTGGCGGACGACGGCGCCCAGCTCATCATCTGCCACGCCAGCGGCTACCAGACGACCTGTCCCGAGTTCGCGCGGGAAGAGAACGTCCGCGTCTCCGTCGTCGAGAACCCCAACGCGGTCACGCCGGGCCTCATC
>JBOGUE010000531.1:0-1647 GCA_050695955.1 Thermomicrobiales bacterium
CGGCCAGGGGAGGGCATGAACGGGAAACGGCACGGCTGGTGGATCTGGAGTCAAGGCATCGCCGTCGCGATGCTGCTCGCGGTGACGCTCTCCGCTTGCATCAGCGACGATGACGACGATCCGGAGCCAACGGCGACCGCCCCGGCGGCCACCGCCCCCGCCGCCCCTCAGGCCTCGCCCGCTGGGTCGCCGGTCGCCTCGCCCGCCGCCAGCCCCGTCGCCGCCAGCCCCGGCAGCCCACCCCGTCCGCTGCCGACCTTCCCGCCCGGCGTCTCGCTCCCGATCAGCGACGCCATCTGCCGCGCCCAAATCCCGAACGGCTGGGTCGAAACCACCCCCGGCCGCGGTTCCACCCTCGGCGGCGACCGCTTCATTCTCTTCGGTGGCCGCATCGCCGACGACGACGCCTGGGCCACCGCCGTCGACCTCGTCGTCCAAGCCGCCCCCGACACCGCCGAGATCGAGCAAGGCTACCGCTTCGTCCTCGTCACCCGCGCCGAAGACCGCGGCTTCAAATACCGCGCCCGCTTCGACGCCATCTACTGCGATTTCACCGTCAGCGGCTCCGGCCCCATCCCCGAGGAAGAACAAGCCGACTGGGAACGGATCATGGGGAGCCTCGGTCCGGCGGGCTAGAACGGTTTCGCGACGACGCTGCTCGCCGCCGTTCTCGTCGCGAGCGGGGCAATCAACTCACGTGCGAAGCGCTGGGATGGATCGAGACGATCTTGATTTCCGTCACACGGTGAATCGGCTTCTGTAGACGCTCCGTCGTAATCAACTCCTCCGCACCGAGTTGGATCGCCGCGGCGACGTGGAGCGCGTCGAGTGCCGCCAGACCCGACTGCGATGCCTCGGTGAACGCGCGTTCGAGAACCTCATCATATGAATCAACCCACGCGCTTACGCCGACAAAGAAGGCTTCGTAGAACGCAACCTCGCCTGGACGACGATGGTAGGTTGCCTTGGGCACGACCTCCAACCAGAGAAACGAACTGGAAACATGTTCACGGCTCGTATCGTCGAGAACGGCGAGAGCCGGTCCATACAACACGGGATCCCGCATCGTGGCAGCGGCGATGAGGACGCCCGCATCGACATAGGTTCGCGTCACGAGAGATCATTGAGATGTGTGCCGCCGCGTCGCTCTGCAATCTCCCGTTCGAGGTCTTCCCAACTTTCGAGCAGCGGTTGACCCGAAGCCACGATCTGCGCGCGAATCTCCATCAGCCTGCGGCCCAGCGGCGTCCGCGGCACGTACGGTGGTAGCGCCTCACCATCCCTGTCACGCGCTTCAACGTCGTCGTCGGCCATTTTCGGATGTTTTCCCGATGCTCGTGTCATTCTTCTCACCCCACGCGCCCGACTGCTCTTGCCGCTCATCCAGTATACGGCCCAAATCGTCGCCTCCACATGAACCGTTGGCTGCCTCTCCGCTACAACTGCCCCGAAACCCCCGCTCCAGTGCCATCCCCGAAGCAGAACAAGCCGACTGGAAGCGGATCATGGGGCAGCCCAGGCCCGGCGGGATAACGTTCTGCCAAAACTTCGATGACTGTCTTGCATAGTGAACCTGCAAAGAGCAGGTCATTTGACCGTGCGTTGTGAGCATTCAAACCTTCCAGTCAGCCGATAATATGACCAATA
>JBOGUE010000532.1:0-2611 GCA_050695955.1 Thermomicrobiales bacterium
TGGCGCGTGCGGCCGGGATAGAGGCCGGGCACGATCGTTTCCAGCTCGAAGCGACCGTCGTCGTCGGTGAACTGGTGACCGCGCAGCCGAAAACCCTCGTTGTCGTAGACGCCGCCGTCGTCTGCCTGCCAGAAGTCGAGCAATGCGCCGGATATCGGCGTGCAATCGGTCGAGTAGACGTAGCCGGTGACGAGGAGTCGTGTGCCGGGCATATCCGGTTCGAGCAGCGAGGTGCGCTCGGGGGTATCGGGCGAGTAGAACGGCCCTTCGGTCTGGCGCAGGGTTTCGGTAAGGTCGTCCTCATCGGCGCAGGCGGGGGTCGGCGCAAGGACCGGCGTGCCGTTCGCGGATGGCGTGGCCTCGCCGTCCGATTGCGCCAGCACCCGCTGACCACCAAAGGCGACCGCCAGCGCGCCCGGCGGCAGCGTGAGCAAGAGTCGTTCGAAGTGGCGTCGGCTGAGACGCGTTTCCATAGGGATATCCTCCGGCGAAAGTCGGTTCAGGCTTCAATGACCGTGGCGTGCGTTCCATGGTTCGCGCCCCCTTCCCTGGCGCGAGTCGATCTCAACGATGCACGCTGAAACTCAAGCGCGTCTGCAAGTTTCCTGGGAATCTGCTGGGAATCGCAACGCGAATCGAACTCGTGACTGAGGAGCGGCGCAACGGCCGCTTCGTCCGCTACCGCCTCGCCGTCGACCCCCTCACCGCCGGCCCCAACGCCTGGCTGGAGCCGCTCCGCCGCGCCTGGGCGGAGAAGCTGATCGAGTTGAAGCGGTAGGTGGAAGGGCGCGGGGGAAATAGCTGAAATGCTCCTTGATTCGATTCATCAAATGTGGAATGATCGATTAATCGATGCGGACCTCCGAGATGCGGATCGCGAGTCGAGACATGACGACCACCGATGACACCGATCCAACGCCGAATCAATCGGATTCAGGAGTACGGCCTCGTCAGAGCCAGCGATCGGAGCTTGCCAACTGGATTGAGATGGTGGATCGAACACGCGCAATCATCCGAGAGCAAATCGGCGATCAACCCATTCCCGATATCGATGAAATGATCGACGCAGGACGGGATGAGTGGCTTGACGATCTCATGGCGGACTTGCAACGAAGGAAGGAGCAAAGGGATGCCCGAGACCGTGAGCGCGACTGAAGCTCGGATTCACTTCGGGCAGCTGATGCGGACAGTTGTCGAGAAAGGTGAAACTGTCGTCGTCGAACGCGGTGGGAAACCACAAGTCGTTATCTTGTCCATCAGCGAATACAAGCAGCGGCTTGGCGACCAGCTTACCAGGCCCGACTGGCAGGATCTTGTGCGCGAGTCTCGCGCCTTGGTGCAACGGTCGCTCAATGGACGTCCGCTTTCCGACATAGACCAGATCATTCACGACATGCGAGAGGAGCGAGATGCCCAGATCCTCGACAGCCTTGGAATCGGGAGGATGCCATGCAACGGGTCGTGAGCGCGACTGAGGCGCGCGTCCATTTCGGCGAATTGATGCGTGACGTTGCAGACGGCGGCGAGACCGTTTTGGTGGAACGCGCCGGCATACCTCGTGTTGTCATCTTGCCAATCGTGGAATACGAGCGCCTTCGTGCGTACGCGGGCGCAGAGCAACCCGGGGACTGGCTTGCCCGCGCCGATCGCATTCGTGAGCGGATTCAGCGCGGTCTCAGCGGACGAGCCCTGCCACCTTCCGACGAAGTTCTCCGCGAAGTCCGAGAGGAGCGAGATGCCCAGCTTCTCGACGCTTTGCATTGACGCCAATCTCGTGGTTGGCCTGTACACCGGATCGTTGGGGCCAATCGTCCGAGAAATGTGGCTAGGCTGGCAGCGCGAGAATCGTTCGCTTGTGGCGCCCTTCTTGATCCGGTATGAAGTAGCGAATGTTCTCTATCGCCACCACCGCCAGGGCTTCATTGATCTCCAGTCAACGCGCGAAGCTCTTGCGGAGTCTATGACCCTCCCAATTCGGCTCTACAGCGAAGACGATCTGCACGATGCGGCGGTCGTCTTGGCCGAACGGTTCCATCTGCCCGCCGCCTATGACGCCCACTACCTCGCCCTCGCCGAACGGCTCGGCATCGACTTCTACACCGGTGACCGGCGGCTGTGGAACACGGTGCGGCATCAATTGCCGTGGGTTCGCTTGATCGAGACCGAATAAGCAAATCACTAGAGCCGATTTCTGTGTCCGCGAGGCGGCCTACTCAGGGCGATCCTGATACTGCTTGTCGGAGACCGAAGGCGCGCGGATCATCAGCGTCTCGACCGGTGGATGGACGGCGACGACCGAATGGAAGACACCGCGCGGGAAGCAACAGAACTCCCGCGAGCCGACGGTGAAGCGCTCTCCTTCGACCTCGACGACCAGCGAGCCGCGCAGGACGACGAAGCACTCGTCGCTCTCCTCGTGGAAGTGCGGGCCGGGGTCTTGCCATGGCTCGTCGGAGTGGTTGTACCAGATTTGCATTCTTTCGGAACGGAAGCCGAGCTCGTCTGGCGGCTCGCGCCCGGCAAGTAATGCGGAGTGAGCCGGCAGCCCACGGCGGTGGAACAGTGACATCGACCCTCCTCCGGTTCGACTTCACGCTCGATCCCCTGGCAC
>JBOGUE010000533.1:0-10029 GCA_050695955.1 Thermomicrobiales bacterium
CCTCTACACGCTCCTTGTGAGCCTGCGCGACGATGCCGGCGAGGTGCTTGAAGTCCAGCGGGTCGCCGTGGGCTTCCGCCGGGTCGAGGTCCGCGACCAGCAGTTGTTCGTCAACGGCGTTTCGGTCAAGCTTCAGGGCGTCAACCGGCACGACACCCACCCGGACTACGGCTACGCCGTGCCGTACGAGACAATGCGGCGCGACGTGATTCAGATGAAGCGGCACAACATCAATACGGTCCGCACAGCGCATTACCCGCACGACGCGCGCTGGCTCGATCTCTGCGACCGCTTCGGCCTCTATGTCGTCGACGAGGCCGACCTCGAGTGCCACGGTTTGCAACGGATCGGCGATTGGAGCCGGCTTTCGCGCGATCCGGCCTGGCGCGACGCCTACCTCGACCGGGCGGTGCGCATGGTGGAGCGTGACAAAAACCACCCATCGGTCATCATCTGGTCGCTCGGCAACGAGTCGGGCTACGGCGAAAACCACGACGCCATGGCCGCATGGATCCGCCAGGCCGACCCCACCCGTCCGATCCACTACGAAGGCGCGCGGGAAGCCGAGGTCGTCGATCTCGTCAGCGTGATGTACCCGACGGTGGAGGAGGTCGTCCGCCAGGGAGAGCGCACCGACGATCCCCGCCCGTGGTTCATGTGCGAATACGCCCACGCCATGGGCAACGGGCCTGGCAACCTCAAAGAGTACTGGGAGGCGATTCGCGCGCACCCTCGCCTGATCGGCGGCTGCGTCTGGGAATGGAGCGACCACGGCATCCGCCAGCGAGCCGGGACCGGCGAGGAGTGGTTCGCGTACGGCGGCGACTTCGGCGACCGGCCGAACGACGGCAACTTCTGCATCGACGGCCTGACCTTCCCTGACCGCGAGCCCCACCCCGGGTTGCTGGAGTTGAAGAAGGTGCACGAACCGGTCACCGTCCGCCCAGTCGATCTCGCCTCGGGCCGCCTCGCCGTCGAGAACCGCTACGCCTTTCGACGACTCGACCATCTGGACGCCGTATGGCAGGTCGTGCGCGACGGGGAAGTCCTTCAGCGCGGCGATCTGGCGAAGCTGAACGTGGCTGCCGGCGCCGCGGCGGAGATCGACGTACCCTACGCGCTCCCTGCTGGCGAACCGGGTGCGGAGTATTGGTTGCATCTGCGCTTCGTGCTGGCCGAAGAGACGGCTTGGGCGCCACGCGGCCACGAGATCGCGTGGGTGCAGTTTCGGCTCCCGGTCGAGACGCCGCCCGTCTCCGTCCTCGCCCTCGAAGAGATGCCGGCGCTGCGCCTCGTCGAGTCGCCTGCCTGCCTCATTGTCGAGGGGGACGACTGGCGCCTCGATTTCTACCGGCACACGGGGACAATTGGCGAGTGGATCTGGCACGGCATGCCCCTGATGACCCTGGGGCCGAGGATCAACTTTTGGCGTGCCCCGACCGACAACGACAAGAATCTCCAGATCGAGTGGCGGCAAGCCGGATTGGATCGGCTCATTTCACGCGTGGCCCGGGTAGGGGTTGTCCAGGCCGGCGACCGGGTGGTTCAGCTTCGTGTCGAGGCGACGTTTGGCGGCTATTCGCTACCCCCCGCGTTCGCCTGCATCTCTACCTATACGATCTACGGCACGGGCGACATCGTCGTCGAAACCAGCCTAACGCCCCGCGCCCAACTCCCGCCGCTGCCCCGCGTCGGGTTGCAATTCCGCCTGCCGGGCACGTTCGACCGCTTCACCTGGTATGGCCGCGGTCCGCACGAGAACTACCCCGACCGCAACGAGAGCGCGCCGGTCGGCTGCTATGCCGGCACGGTCCAAGAACAGTACGAGCCCTACATCACGCCGCAGGACAACGGCACGAAGAGTGACACCCGCTGGGCCGCGGTGACCGACGCCTACGGCGCGGGCCTCCTCGCCGTCGCCACGCCGCGCTTCAACGTCAGCGCCCACCATTACACGCCGGAGGACTTCACCCGCGCCACACACCGCCACGGGCTGAAACGGCGCAACGAAACGATCTTCCACCTCGACCACCGCACCGGCGGCCTTGGCAGCAATAGTTGCGGCCCGCTGCCATTGCCGGAATACCTCGTCCAGCCCGAGCCGATGACCTTCGCGGTCCGCCTCAGGCCGATCGTGGACTTCGCCGCAATGAGCGTGCGCGACCTCCCCGCCCTTCCAACCGCGGGGAGGAATCCTGGAGGTTGACGATGGGAAAAGGAACCTCCAGGGCAGTGAGCACGAAACCGCGTCATTCTGAACTGCTCGTGCGAGGAATCGTCCCGTGCCTTGGACAATGGGACGATTCCTCACGTTGTTCGGAATGACGGTCAGCGAACGTGCCCTACGCAACCTGGTCAGCCGGCAGCGGACGCTTACCCGGCGCGTCGATCACCTTCCAACCGCCGGTGAAGTGGAAGATGAGGGTGCCGTCCGACTCCTCATCGATCGCTTCCAGTCGCGGGAACTCGCCCGTCGCTTCGCCGCGCTTGCGCCAGACGCCGGCAACCAGACCGCGCTCGCCGTATTGGTAGACCCTGCCACTGGGCGCCGCCACCTTGCCGAACCACTTCTTGAGTAGCGCCTTGTCCAGACTCCGCCGCGACACGCCCGACGGCAGCTTGACACTCCCATTCGCCACCACGCCCGCGCCGGCAGACTCCTGCGACTGGGCAGCCTTAAGGATCTCGCCCACCCGGTTGATGATCGCCTCAGTGGCGTCAATGACGACCTTGCCGGGGCAGGGCTTCTCCCAACCATTCACTTCGCCGTGCCAGAGAATCGCCTGCACCCCGTCGTGATTCTTGGGCCACGTTGTCCAGGGGAGCTTCATCTTGCTATCGATGCGGTAGGCGATCAGTGGACAGGCCGCCTCGAACTGCGCCCGCGTGAGCTGCGTGTCGTACTTGCCGGAAAGCTCGATCGCCTCGGTGTCGCGGTTGAAGACGCTGGCGCCGGCGGGGTCGATGGCGCGGTAGGCCCGGAAGAAGGTGACCGCGTCGCCGTTGAGGTTCCGGGCAGGATCGGACGCCCACGGCGACCGGCGCGAGTCGGGATCGTTCCACTTGAGGATGACCCCATCCATGTCGCCGTCGAGTGAACCGCAGACACCCCAATCGGTGAGCGCGTTGCGGCCGTGCGGGTCGTCCAGATTCCGGAAGTGGCCGGAGGTAAAGCGGGCCGCGCCGACGACGCGATGGAGGACCACGGCGCGGAGCTGGCGCGGACCGTAGTCGTCCCAGCCACGGCCGACCGGCTTCTCGACGATGTCGTCGACGATCCGCGGGCGGGGAACGTTGCCAACGGTGATCGAGGACATTGGTTGCTCCTCTTGGGTTCCGTGTAACGGTGAAGGGCCGAGGTTGTCGCCGAAGATGGCCGTCGCCTTGGCGGCGATCTTCGGGGCGTATTGCTGGTCAGTCGCCCATGTGCCGATCAGATCCGCCAGGGTGGTCGCCGAAGACGTAGGCGCACATGTGGACGATCTGGGCCCGCGCCGCCTCGACGCCGTTTTGCCAGCCGAAGCCGAAGTCCGGACCATCGGTGATGCCAAGCCCGGCCGGGTTGAGGCGGTTGACCCAGGCGGGCGAGCGCCAGGTATCGGTCTCGTGACTTGACTGGCTCACCAGGATGGCCGGATCGAGGCCGACGAGCGGGGCAAGCCGGTACAACTCGGTCACGAATGCGCGAACGTCCTCGCCGCGCTGCGCCCCGCTGCGCGCGGCGAACGCCAGCGCCTGATCGAGCGAACCGCGGGCAGGTCCAGCGAGGCGGTCATTTACCGTCATAGCCATTCGGTCACACCTCCATAACGCAATCGCAATCGCAATCGCACGTGCCGCTACCGAACTCCGAACTCCGAACTCCGATTATCGGCGTCGCATCACCCGTCCGGATCGAGTGCAACCGCATCATCGACCCGCGGGCAATGGGCCACATCGAAAGAATTACGTATTCACGAAGGTACCGTTTACGTAGACTCGAAGGGGAGGTGCGCGGCGCGGGGGAATCGAGCCAACAGGCCTTCGCCGGTCCGATGGGAACCGCTGGATGATTTACGGCGTCAAGGCTGGTTCGTCGTACTATCGCTACCGAACAAGGAACAAGATGGCAACCGCGCGGACCGTGAAGACGACCGGCGCCATTGATCGGGATCGTCAAGGGGGTCTCTGCAATGTGGGAGATTGTCGTCAGCGACCATTTCGACGCCGCCTTCGGTCAGATGCCCGACGCCCTTCGCCATCGCGCGCACCGAGCGATCAACCAGCTTGCCCGCAATCCGGCACATCCATCGCTGAAGACGCACAAGCTCTACCGCACTCCTGGCAAATGGGAGTGTTATGTCACCGATTCCCACCGCATCATCTACGAGCACGAAAGCGATGAGCTTCGTCTTTGGGCGATCGGCGACCATTCGGTGATCGACCGCGTGCATCATCGGACATTCTCGCCCCACACACCGTTTCGCCGGCTTGAATCGGGCGAATCAGAAGACCAATCCGGACAGGTCCTGCTGCCGATGGCTTGGCAGCAGTCAAGACCCAATGATTCCGGTGCATGCCCTTTCCTTCTGCTCTCGAACGCCCATCTTCGGGTATTGGGCGTCCCGGCGGCTCTGGTCAAAGCGGTCCAGCGTGTTCAAGACATCGACAAGCTGGAGCAGATCCAGGGCTTGCCCGCTCACACCGTCACCTGGCTGCTTGAGCTCGCTACGAATCCGCAAATGAGCGACGTGCTCTACGACCCAAGCCGGTTGCTCTTCCGGACTACGCTCGACCGGTTGGACGGATACTGTCAGGGCAAAATCAAGCGTCTAATGCTCAATCTCGCGCCCGAGCAACAACGCTTCGTCGATCTCGACCTGCCGGGAGCGGTGCTACTTCGTGGCTGCGCCGGTTCCGGCAAAACGACCGTCGCTCTCCAGCGGGCAATTCGCCTGGCGGAGACCGGCGACCGCGTCGTCGTCCTCACCTTTAACAAGACCCTCGCCGCGGTCACACGGTCCCTGATCGAGGAGTTGATCGGACCGCTTCCTGGTAACCTCGACGTGCTCCACCTCGACCAATGGATCCACCACTTCCTGGCCGATCGCCGCCGTCCGGCAGGCGCTGTGCTCGACACGGAACGGCGCCGTCTCCTGCGGGCTGCCGTCGACGATGCTCGCCAGAGGACCACGTCCGCGATCCTGGCCTATCCGCCAGCATTCTTCGGCGACGAAATCGCGCGGGTCATCAAGGCCAACGGCCTGCAATCTGAAGCGGAGTATCAAACGCTGCCACGGCATGGGCGGACGGCGCCGCTCCGCCAACCAGCGCGAGCGGCGGCCTGGGCCGTCTATGAAGCATACCAGCACTGCCTCCACGCCAGCGGCCACGTCGATTGGGCGGACAGGGCGCTCATCGCGCTCGACGAGTTGTCCCGGCAGCCGCTGGCGGAGCCATACGATCACGTGATCGTCGACGAGGCCCAAGATCTGACGGCGACCCAGCTTCGAGTGATCCAGCGATTGGCCGCGCCCAGCGGGAAAGACGGGCGCCGCAACGTCTTTCTGGTCGGGGACGTGGCCCAAACCATTTCCACACGAGGTTTCGCCTGGAAGCAAGCCGGTCTCGATCTCAGGAATCGGAGCTACAGCCTGCGCAAGAACTTTCGCAATTCCCGCCAGATTGCCACCGCCGCCGCGACGCTCATCAGTCACAATGCGCGGACGAAGCTCTCCGGCGAATTCGTCGAACCAGAACTCACCCAGCGCCAGTCAGGCAAACCGATTGTCCTGCGGTGCGCAACGAAGGATCACGAGGAGCGCGCGGTGTGGGAAAAGGTGCTCGGCCTGATCGAGGGCCAGGAGTTTCGTTTGGCCGACTTCGCGGTGCTTTGTCCCTTCAACACGTCGTGCCAACGGATCCACGACGTTCTGCTCACGGCGGGCATCCCGTCTACCTATCACAAAGAAGGGCGATTCGACATCCTCGACGAATCGGTGAAAGTGCTCACCATCCATTCTGCCAAGGGTCTCGAATTCCCGGTTGTCTTCGTCATGGGGCTTCATACCGGTATGCTCCCTCGCACGATTGACGGCATCGACGACGAGGAGGAAGCCTTGGCCCTGGAGGAGGAGCGAAAACTACTCTACATCGCCATGACCCGCGCCGCGGAGGCCCTCTATCTCGTGACGTCGCATCAAGCGCCTTCCCGATTCTTACAGGAAATTGCGGACGCGACGTGGACCGAACCGTTCGGATAGGACTATTGCTGCGGTTGGCGTCGGTGCTAAACTGCGGTCCCAGGATTGCGGCAATTGGTGACTTCGGCGGACGTGCTTTTGTGAGTTCTGGAGACGAGGAATCAATCGACACGGAAGATACGTCGTCACCGACCGTCCCTCGTCTGATCACCGCCGATCCGCGCAAGTTCTCGCACTACGTACTGGACCCCGGCAACGCGAAGGGAAAAGACCATATCTACATCAACTTTCTTGGCTACAGAGTTCGCAGCGACGAAGACGCGAGAGAACTTGCCGCAATCTACGTGGCAGTGGCGCAGTCAAAGGTCGCAGCGGGTGAGTTTTCATTTGGCAGCAAAACGCCCTTTGGTCGCCGGATCGAGATTGTCGTTCAGCTCGGCGGATTGTCGTTGCGCTCGGGCTGGATACTGAATCAAGATGGAACGCTCGCCTTAGCAACGCCGTTTCGAGGATGCGCGGCCGGAGAGGAGTAAGGAGGACACCATGCCACTGCCGTATCTCGGAACAATCCGCCTCCTAACCGACAAGTATCTCGACGAAGGCGTGACGACCGGAGCAATCGGCACGATCCTCGAAGTGTGGGGCGACGGTCGGTACGAGGTGGAGTTTTCCAACCGGGAGACTGGCGAAACCATCGCTTGGTTCACGGCGCAAGAAGAGGACCTCGCTCTTGTCGCCCCGCCCGGTGTGGGCCGGCTGTCGCGCACAGGCGACTGAACCTACGTCTCTGTCGACCGCGTAGGCTCCCACGTCGGCAAGCCCCACCCGTGCGGGTTGTAGACCGCCTCCCCGGCGCGCAGGGTCAGGGCGCAGCGCAACCGCTGGCGACTGTCCAAACGGACCTTGCCGCAGTCGACGAACGAGAAGCCCCCCTCGTCTAAAGCCAGGACCGCGACGTCGGCCTCAACGCCAATACTGAGCGTGCCGAGTTCGGGATGGCCGATCTCACGGGCGGGGGCGACGGTCGAGCAGGCGATCACGTCCTCCAACGTTAGGCCCATGGCGAGAACCTTGTTCATCGTCGTCAGTAGGTCCTCCACCGGGCCGTTCAGGTTCCCGGTGTGGAGATCGGTGCTGATCGAGTCGGGCACGAAGCCTTGGGCGATGGCCGGGACCGCGTTGCGGAACCAGAAGCTGGCCGCGCCGTGGCCGAGGTCGAAAATGACGCCGCGCTCCCGCGCCTGCCACAGGTGCTCTTCGACCTTCCCCGCCGCGTCGATGATCGGGAACTGTTGGGCGAAGACGTGGGTGTGGATGTCGCCCCGGCGCAGCTTCTCCAGGATCAGGGTCGGGTAGGGTCGTTCCGGCAGCCAGGGGAAGAAATCGACCATTACCGGCAGACCGCACAACTCGCCCGCCTCGACCGCGGCATCGACGGCGGCCCAGGCGGGATGCTCGGCGTCGAACGGCTTCTTGGCCCAGTAGTGCGCCGTCTTGATGCCGACCACCACATCCGCATACTCCACGGCCGCCGCCGCGGCCAGCTTCGGCCGCATCTCACCGACGTCATGCTCCCAATCGCCGCCCATGCCCGAGCCGACGATGTTGACGTAGGTCAGCACCCGAATCTTCGCCCGGTCGATCACCTCGCTCTTGAAATCGGCGAGGTCGCGCCACCCCGCGGTGCCGGCGTCGACCACCGTCGTCACCCCCGAGGAGAAGGTGTTCACCAGCGGGTGCAGCGACAGGCCGGACCGCCGGTGCGTGTGAAAAACGTGCGCGTGCATGTCGATGATGCCCGGCGTCACGTAGTGCCCGGCCACGTCCAGCACCCGCTCGCCCCCTCGGTCGAAAGCCCCGGCCCGACCGCGACGATCTTCCCACCGCCAATCGCCACGTCGGCCGGCCCGTTGATCCCGTTCGCCGGATCGATCACATGGCCGCCGGTGAGCACCAGATCGGCACGCGTTCCTGCGTTCGACTCGGACACCTATTTGCTCCTATCCCTCATCCCAACGGCATACCTTGCCGCCCTTGCCACCCTTGCCGCCCTACTCCGGCGCACCGTCCTTCGGATCGTACCCGAGCACTTCCCGCGCATGGGAGATGTCCCAGAACTGGCGGGGGTTGTTGGAGATGCCGTAGACGAGTGCCCAGGTGACGTCGGCCGCCTCCAGGCAGCGGGAAATCAGCTCGCAGCAGTCGCGCTGGCTGAGCCAGGTGGCGCGCAGGCGTTCGTATTTCTGCTCCGGGGTGAGGTTGAGCCAAGTGGAGGAGGATTCGAGGATGGAGGGGGAGCGCGGGTCGTCGTCGGCACGGACGGTGCCGATGCGTAGGCAGTAGACGCGCAGGCCGAACATGTCGTGGTAGTAGCGGCCGAGCGCCTCCCCATACGCCTTCGAGACGCCATAGAGGCTGTCCGGCCGGATCTCAACCGTGTGGTCGTAGACGCGCGGATCGTCGAGCTGGTAGAGCGATGGCGCCCCGTCCAGCTCGTACATTCCGATCGCGTGGTTCGACGAGGCGAAGACGACCGTCTTCACGCCCTGCCGCCGCGCCGCCTCGAAGACGTTGTAGGTGCCGATCAGGTTGTCGTTGAGCACCTGCTCCCAGGTCGAGCCGACCGCGCTCGAAGCCGCCATGTGGACCACCGCGACCATCCCCGCGAACGCCGGCGCGATCGCGTCCAGGTCCGCGATGTCGGCGACGTGACTGGGAAAATCCACCGGCTGGTGCGTCAGGTACGAGAAGTCGTATTGATCTGCCAGGTTCGCCCGCAACGCCGTTCCGATTACTCCGGTCGCCCCGGTCACCAACACCCGCTGTCGTGCCGCCATGCCCCGCTGCCCTCCGACGTGCTAAGAAGCGGCGTCCGCCGCGGATCGCTTCCCCGAAAACATCACATCGCCGGCCCGTGTCTGGCGGGCCATTCCCCAAGGAGTGTCGCATGCCACCATCGACCCCACGACGCGGCCTGACCCGGACCGGGAGACCGACCACCAGGGAGCACCTGACCTTCGTCGACTTGGTGCGCATTTTCCCGCGCTACCAGGAAAGCCGCAACCTCTTTGGTTGGTGTTGGGACGAAGGCCGATTGCCCGCGTGACGACAGCCCGCCGCACCGCGTCTGGCGCCCAGGACTCCGGGCGCGGAGCCCATGCTACACTGGCGAGTGCCGATGCAAGGGGCGGAACAGAGGAAGCCTCTACCCGGGTGGCAACGCCGAACGACGGAACTGGTACTGGTACGCGGTGGTGGGAGAAATCGTGAGCACCGATGCAAACACGGCTAACCCCATGGGTTCGCAGTCGCCCGATCCCGATCAGCGATCAAACGAAGGCGAGCTGATGCGAACAGGGTTGGCGCTGCACGACGCAACCGACCGAGGCATTCAGGACAATGTCGCGCGCGCCTGGGCGATGTTGCGGGAAGCGGCGGAACTGGGGGAACGGGCGATCACCGAGCTGACACACGGGCAGGTAGACGCTGCCTCGCAGCAGCGGGCGCTCCTTTTGGCATTGCGCGCCGATGTGGTCCAGTTGCAGGAGCACGTGGAGCGGCTGGCGCGGCGGGTAGCGGACGTGATCGACGCCGTCGAGTCCGTGGGGCCGAGCGAGGGAGTCCCAGTCCCCGCCCCCGTGCCTGCCCCGATGCCACCAACCCCGGCGCGGCGGGCCTCGCCTGGACCGAACCCCGAGGAGCCGGCTGGTGGCGCCCCACCGAACGCGGACGCGGCGGCCGGTAGCGTCCCGGCGTTTGCTACGCCGTTCCGGGCGCGGTCCACCACGGGGCCCGTGGCGGACCGGAGTCGTCCGCGGCCGACACCGATGACGATGGTGGTGCACGG
>JBOGUE010000534.1:0-8659 GCA_050695955.1 Thermomicrobiales bacterium
CTCCTTGTCTTGCCTGCAAACGAACGAAGGACATTGCTACTCACTCCCACGTCGTCGCCATGTCGAGTGGGAAGAGAGGCCGCCGAATGTGGTGGAACCCGAAACGCGACAGATCGACACTGCCGAGACCGGGCGTATCGACCAAAATCGCGTGCTTCGTGATCGGACCATAGCCGCCGCGCCAGCGGACGGCCGCCTTGACCACGAGAATCTTCTGCTCCTCCGGGCAGATGCCGACCGAGCGCAATTGATTCAAATCCCCCGGCGCGAACTTGCGACTGGTGAGGATCAGGTTCACCCCATCAACCCGCACAACAGCGGTGACACCCATGTCGGCTGGGACGCCCGCGTTCTCCGGTCCTTCATGCACGAACTTGCCGTCGGTGATCCGGGCCACTCGTCCTGTAATCTCGACCGGCTCCCCGTGGAGTTTGTCGGCCCGCGCCCCCACCGGCGTCGTCACCATCCCGCCGGGTCCGGTCGCAACCGCCGCCTGCACCGCGCCGGCGTCGGCAATGCAGATCGTTGCCTCCCGCGCGCCGTGCGCCAGCAGTTCGGCGAGCAACACCGTCCCGTCGCCGGGCGTGCCCCCGCCGATGTTGTCGCCGACGTCGACGAGCACGACCGGCCCTTCCGGATGGGCGATCGCCGCCGCGACCGCGTCCGCCGCCGGCACGTTGCTGACGATCATCTGGTCGCGTCGGTCCCAGGCGAGCCGGGCGATCTCGCCGGCGGTCCGTGCGGCCGCCGCCCGATCCCCATCCGCCACCACCAGCACGCTCACCCCCGCCTCCGGCACGTCCGCGTACGGGAAGCCGCCCGCAACCGAGACGGAAAGCGCCTCACCGGACGCCTCCGCGGCGTGCGCCCGCTCGAAGAGCGTCGCAAATGGCGGCCGCGCCGTGAACATCGCCTGCGGCACCGGGAGGAGCGGCGGTTTTACCAGCGCCATCACCGGCCGCGTTTTGCCGTCAATTGCGCCGGCCAACAGCCCAACCGCCTCCCGCGCCCGCTCCGCGGCGTCGATGTGGGGATAGGTGTCGTAGACGGTGACGACGTCGCAGGCATCGACCATCGCCTGCCCGATGTTTGCGTGGAAGTCGAGCGTCACCGCGATCGGTGTCCGCGGCCCGGCCAGATCGCGCACCCGCCGCACGATCTCCGCCTCGGCGTCCGGATACCCCTCGGCCACCATCGCCCCGTGCAGCGTCAGCACGATCCCATCCGCCGGCAGCGCCGCCTCGATGCCCGCCGTCAGCTCGCCAAGCATCCCCTTGAAGGTGGCGCGGTCCGGCGCCGCCGTCGAGATACCGTGCGCAAAATAGGTCGGTGCTAGCTCGATCCCCCGCTCCCTGCACTCGTCAATCACCCCGCCCAGCGAATGGTTCGTCCCCGCGTACCGCCAGCACTCCTCGCCGCGGGCAATGTCGAAATCCTCTACCCGGGTCGGCTCCGCCGAGAAAGTGTGCGTCTCGTGCATGATCCCACCAGTGATCAGCCTCATTGGATGCTCCCCGATGGTATCGCCATCTCCTTCGCGACCGCCTCCACCACCTCCAACGTCTCCGCGAAATCCTCCTCCGTGTGCGCCAGCGAAAACCCCGCGTGGCCCGGTGGTCCCTGCCGGGTGTAGGCGTGGAGGTAGACGCCGTGCTCGATGCAACCGAGGGTGAAGCGCTTGTTCATTTCGTGATCGTGGCCGCGGGCGTCGGCCCAGGTCAGCACCGGTTCGCGCCGGCCGAAGTAGATGCCGAAACGCGCCCCTCGTCCCTGAACGCGCACCGGCAGATCGTGCCGGTCGAAGATCGCTTGCAGATCGCGGTAGAAGGCGTCCGCCGTCGCATTCAGGTCTTCGTAGACGCCCGGTTCGCTCAACTCGGCGATCGTCGCCAGCGCTGCCAGCACGCTGATCGGGTGTCCGGAGTAGGTGCCGCTGTGTGCCACTGGCCCAGTCGGCGCGAGTTGCTCCATCAGGTCCGCGCGGCCGGCCAGGGAGGAGAGCGGCAAGCCGTTCGCCAGTGCCTTCGCGTGCGTCGTCAGGTCGGGCGTGACCCCACTTTCGGCCTGCACCCCGCCCAGCGCCGTCCGAAAGCCCGAGAGCACCTCGTCGAAGATGAGGACGATGCCGTGCTCCGTCGTCCGTTGGCGCAACAGCTCCAGAAAGCCCGGCGCGGGCGGAATGCAGCCGGCGTTGTAGTGGATCGGCTCGCAAATGACCGCCGCCAGCTCGTGGCCGTGGAGCAAGATTGCGCGCTCGAACGACTCCGAGTCGTTAAAGGGAACCGACACCACGTCGGCCGCCAAACTTGCCGGGACGCCGCCCGAGGAAGGCACGAGCGCACTTTCCCAATCGGTCGGGTCCTGGTGCGTAAAGAGCCACGGTTCGGTCAACCCATGGAAATGGCCGTCGAACTTGAGGAACTTCGTCCGGCCGGTGACGTGCCGCGCCAACCGGAGCGCGACCAGCGTCACTTCGCTGCCGACGCTGGCGAAGCGCACCCGCTCGGCGGCCGGGATGATCTCGCAGAGCGTCGCCGCCAGCGTCTCGTGGTAGGGCGTTTCGGCGGCGGTAATGATCCCCATCTCGATCCCGTGCAGCACCGCCTGCCGCACCGCCGGATGGTTATGCCCCAGCATTGCCGCGCCGTTCGACGTGTTGTAGTCGATGTACCGCTTCCCCTCGAGGTCGTAAAGGTATGCTCCCTCCCCTCGCCCCACATAGAGCGGCCGTCCCAAATACGGATGCAGCCGCATCGACGCCGAAACGCCACTCGCCAGCACGCCCCGCGCCCGCTCGAAGAGCGCCATCACCTCACCAGCCGAAGCCTCTACCCGGATCATCTGCCAATCTCTCCCCGGCGGCGTCCCGCGGACCGTCGCCCTGCCTACGCGTTCCCCAACCCCATGAGGGTCGAGATCTGCCGGCTCGCTGCCACGACGCTGGCGGCAATCTCGACGCATCGCTCCGGTGTCAGCCGGCTCGCCGGACCGGAAACGCTGACCGCACCGACGACCTCGTCGCGGTGGTCGAGTATCGCCGCGGCGACGCAGCGCGCCCCGACTTCGTTCTCCTCGTCGTCCAGGGCGTAACCCCGATCCCGGATCGCGGCCAACTCGCGCTCCAAGGCGCCGGCGTCGACGATGGTTCGCGGCGTCTTTGGCGTGAGGGGATGCCGCCGCGGGTGGTCCGCGATCGCCGGACCAGGCCAGTGGGCCATGATCGCCTTGCCGAGCGCCGTCGCGTGATAGGCGTCGCTCGCGCCGACGGCGGCGGCCATTCGCAGGCCGTGCGCGCTCTCCATGATGTCGATATAGATCACGCCGTCTGCCGTCGGCACCCCCAGGTTGACCGTCTCTCCCGTCTCCCCGCGCAGGTGCCGCAGGATCGGCCGCGCCACGCTCCGCAGGTCCAACCCGGCCGACCGGCGCGCCCCCAACTGCGTCAGGCGCACGCCGAGACGGTAGCGGCCGTGTCCATCCCGCTCGACGTACCCGCGGTCATCGAGATTGGCGAGGATGCGGAGCGCCGTCGCCTTGTTGATCCCGGCGCGCCCGCTCAGCTCGGTCAACGTCAAATCCCCCTCGGCGTCGAGCAGATCGAGCAGATCGAGCGCCTTCGCCAATACCGCGATGTGGTAGCGCCCTGCCCCGTCGGCAGTCCGCACGGTGCGATCGGTGGGTGACATCACGCGGCTCATGGCTGCCCGAACTCCTTGAGGTCAATCGGTGCGCCGTGCGCTGCCGAGGCGGCCATCGCCAGCGACAGACGCAGCGCCTCGACGGCGTCGCCGAGTGAGATCGCGGGCGCGCTCCGGCCGCGGACACAGTCGACGAAATGGCGGATCTCCAGCCCCAATGCCCCGCCCGGCACATGGTAAGCCTCCGGCCAGAAGGTTGTTTCGAGACCGCGCTCGACACCGCCGTCGGTCCAGCACTCGACCCCCGTTTCGCCCTGCTCAATGCGGATCACCCCCCGCGTGCCGACGATCGTCACCCCGCTCGTGCGCGCGGCGACCGCGCTCGCCGGCACGTGCCAGCCCAGTTCCGCTGAGCCAAGCACGCCGTTCTCGAAGGAGAGAACCGCGCAATAGAGATCGTCGACGTCGTACCCCGCCGCCCGGACCGCGCCCGACCGCCTGGCGGCGTAAATCCTGACCGCCTCAGATCCGGCGAACCAGCGCATCACGTCGAGGTCATGCACGCCGTAATAGAGCGGGATCGTCGTCCGGCCGCGTAACACCTCCTGGTCGAGGATGTTGCCAACGCGCCGCGTGGCGATGCTCACGACGTCGCCGATCGCGCCGGCCTGAAGCCGCTGGTGGGCCGCGACCCAACGCCCCTCGAACCGCAGCAGGTGCCCGACCAGCACCGGCACGCCGTGCTGAACAGCCGCGTCGGCAATCGACCGCGCCGCGTCGAGCGAATGCGCCACCGGCTTCTCGACCAGGAGCGGCTTGCCGGCCTCCAGCGCCGCGAGCGCCGGTTCGACGTGGCGATCCTCCGGCGTACAGACGACGACGCCGGCGACGTCGGCGCTGCTCGCCAGCGCCGCCGCGTCCGCATAGACCCGCCCGCCGCACTCGTCGGCAACCTGCCGTGCCAACGCGCCGTCGAGGTCGCAGACGCCGGCCAGCCGCGCCCCGTCGATCCGGCTGATGAACCGGGCGTAGCGGTGTCCCATGAAGCCAAGACCGACGACGCCCAACCCGACGACTCCGTCCGTCATCCCCGTCCTCCGCCGTCAACTCCCCTCGAAGGTTCGTCCAGACTCTCCAGCGCGAAATGGCACGCCGCCAGGCGGCCGGGCAGCCACTCCTTCAGCTCGGGCGTCTGCTGAGAGCAAATGGCTTGCGCCATCGGGCAGCGAGGGTGAAAGGCGCAGCCGGATGGGGGATCGGTCGGTTTCGGCGGCTCGCCGCTCAGGCGGACCCGTGCGCCCCGCCGCCGGCCGAGCGACGGCGCGGCCATGGTCAGCGCCCGCGTGTAGGGGTGCAACGGCCGCGTGCAAACCGCGTCCGCCGCTCCCTGTTCGACAATCTTGCCCAGATACATGACGGCGATGCGGTCGCTCATATGGCGGACCACACCCAGATCGTGCGAGATGAAGATGTAGGTCAGCCCGCGCCGCTCCTGAATCTCCTTGAGGAGATTGAGCACCTGCGCCTGGACCGAGACGTCGAGCGCGGAGACCGCCTCGTCGAGCAGGAGCAGATCCGGTTCGACCGCCAGGGCGCGGGCGATGCCGATCCGCTGCCGCTGGCCGCCGCTGAACTGGAAGGGAAACTGCTCGGCCCGGTCCGGATTGAGGCCGACCTCCTGCATCAGCTGACGCGCCCGGCGCTGATTTGCGGCCCGGTCCCCGATCCGATGGATATGGAGCGGGTCGGCGATGATGTCGGCGACGCTCATTCGCGGCGGCAGCGACGTATACGGGTCTTGAAAGACGACCTGGAGGTGGCGCCGCAACCGGTGCGCGTCGGCCGGCGTCAACGGCTGGTCGCGGAAACGGACCTCGCCGCTCGACGGTGGATCGAGGAAGAGGAGCGACCGGGCCAGCGTCGACTTCCCGCAGCCGCTCTCCCCCACCAACCCCAGCGTCTCCCCCGGTTCCAGCCGAAACGATACCCCGTCCACTGCCCGCACCGAGGCGGCCGCGCGACCGAGGAGCCCCGCTCGCACCGGGAAGTGCTTGACGAGGTCGCGGACCTCAAGCAAGGGCGCGGCCATCAGGCGCTCCTCCGCGGAATGGCGGTCGCGGCCTCGTCCGGCGTCGTCACCAGGTGACACGCCGCCACATGACCATCGGCCACGGCGAATGGCGGCGGATTGACCTCCCGGCAGACCGCCATCACGTGCGGGCAGCGCGGCGCGAACGGGCAACCGGGCGGCAATGCCGTCGGGTCGGGCGGGTCGCCGGGGATCGCGGCGAGGCGGGCCGTGCCGGGTATGTTGGCGCGTTCGACCGCGTTTAGCAGCGCCCGCGTATAGGGGTGTTTCGGCTGCTCGATGATGCGCTCGCGCGGTCCGAGCTCGCACACCTGACCGGCGTACATGACGAGGATGAGATCGGCGAAGTCGGCCAGGAGGGCGATGTCGTGCGTGATGAAGATGACGCTCATGCCGAAGCGCGCGCGCAGCGACTCCAACTCGTCGAGGAGCTGCGCCTGGGTCGTGACGTCGAGCGCGGAGGTCGGCTCGTCGAGAATGAGCAGGTCCGGTTCGCTCGCCATCGCCAGCGCGATCATGACCCGCTGCTGCATGCCGCCGCTGAGCTGAAACGGGAACGCCCGCAGGACGCGGTCCGGGTCGGCGATGCCGACGGCGACGAGTCCGTCGCGGGCCACCGCGCGCGTTTCCTGAGGCGTCGCCCGGCGATGACGTCTTATCGTCTCGCCGAGTTGGTAACCAACCGTCAGCACCGGATTGAGCGAGGCGCCGGGATCCTGAAAAATCATGCCGATCTTCCGCCCCCGCAGCGCCGCCATCTCGGCATTGGAAACGCGCGTCAGGTCCCGCCCGTCGAAGAGGATCTCGCCCCCGGCGACGCGCCCCGGCGCGTCGAGCAACTGGATGATCGAGAGACCGAGCGTCGACTTGCCGGAGCCGCTCTCTCCCACCACGCCGAGCGCCTGCCCGCGGTGGAGGTCGAAACTGACGCCGTTGACGGCCCGCACCGTCGCCAGGCGCGCCGGGAAGATCGCCGTCAGGTCCTGCACGCGCAGCAATGCCCCCGGCTCGGTCGATGCACCGGCAGCATCGCGACGGAACGGCAGCGGGACCCGCCGGAAGTGGCCGTGGCTCTGCTTCGGATCGACGTAGTCGGCGATCCCATCGGCGGCGAGGCTGATGCTGAGCACCGTGATGATGATGGCGATGCCGGGCAGGACCGCCATCCATGGCGTCACCATCATGAACTGCCGCCCGTCGGCCAGGATCGAGCCCCACGAGGGGGTCGGCGGCGAGAGCCCGAGCGCGACGAAGCTCAGCAGCGATTCGACGATCACGAAGAAGGCCAGATTCAGCATCCCAATGAGCGGGACCGTCTGCCAGACGTTCGGGACGATGTAGCGGAAGAGGACGCGCCACCGGGACGCGCCGAGAGCGCGGGCGGCCAACGCATAATCTTTCTCCCGCTCAGTCAGCACCCGGCTCCGCACGACCCGGGCATAGATGACCCAGCTCGACAGCCCCAGCACCAGGATGATGTGGAACGGTGTCCGCTCCGGCGAGACGGCCAGCACCGCGATCGCAAAGAGGACGAAGGGGAACGCGAGTTGAATATCGCCGAGCCGCATCAACGCCGTATCGGTCCACCGGCCGAAATAGCCGGCGACGAGCCCGATCAGGAAACCGATCCCGCCGCCCAACACCACCGCTGCCGCGCTGATGACCAACGAGTTCCGGGCGCCGAAAATCAGGCGGCTGAGGAGATCGCGGCCGAGGGGATCGGTTCCGAGCGGATAGGTCGTGCTGCCGTCCGCTTCCCACACCGGCGGCAAGAAGTTGTCCCCCAAGTTCTGTTTCTCCGGCTCATGCGGCGAGACCAGCGGTGCGCCGATCGCACCCAGCACGATCAGGCCGAAGACGGCGAGCCCCGCCAGCGTCGCCTTGCGCTGTCGCAGGAACCACCAGAGGTCGCGCCCGCGCGATCGCCCGCCCGGCCGCGCCGCCGGCGCGTCGAGCGCGGATGTGGCTGCCATCGGCTCAGTACTTGACACGGGGATCGAGCGCCGCGTAGGTCAGATCGACCAGAAAATTGACCAGCGTGAAGACAACGGCGATGGCCAGCACCGTTCCCTGAATCATCGGGAAGTCGCGTTGCTGGATCGCCTGGAGCGCGAGGTTGCCGATGCCGGGCCAGTTGAAGATCGACTCGATGACGACCGCCCCGCCGAGGACATACCCCGCTTGTAGGCCGATCAGCGTCACCAGCGGCACGGCCGCCACCTTCATCACATGCACCAGCAAGATGCGGCGCTCAGAAAGGCCGCGGGCACGCCCGGCGCGCACGAAGCTTTCGCCAAGGGTTTCGATGAAGCTCTGGCGCACGGCCCGCACCAACAGCGGCATCAGCGTCACCGAGAGGGTCGCCACCGGCAGGACGAAGCTCCGCGGTCCGGCCATGTCGATGGCGGGGAGCCAATCCAACTCGATGGAGAAGATGAGCACCAGCACGACGCCCAGCCAGAAGCTCGGCGTCGACTGCGCGATGGCCACGAAGATCAGGGCGATGCGGTCGACGATCCCGTTCGGTCGCAAGGCGGCGGCGATACCGATCACGAATGAGAGCGTCGTCGTCACAACCATGCTGGCGATGCCCAAGGCAAAGGTGTTTGGCAGCGACTCCGCCACCGCGTCGATCACCGGTCGGCCGCCGCGGAATGATGTGCCGAGATCGCCTTGGATCAGCCCCCGCAAAAACTCGACATACTGGGCGGGGATCGGCTTGTCCGTTCCCAATTGCTGGCGGGCGATTTTGAGCACCGATTCTGGCGTGCCCGGCGGCTCCATCAACCGCGCCGGGTCACCGGGCACCAGACGCACGGCGAAAAAGGTGACCGTCACGACCCCGAAGACAACCACCACCATCTGCGCCGTGCGCCGGATAACGTAGGCCCCCATCGTTTCCCTTCAGGCGTTAGGCGTTAGGCGTTAGGGG
>JBOGUE010000535.1:0-8482 GCA_050695955.1 Thermomicrobiales bacterium
TCCTTGTTCACCCTGCGAATGCGAGCGTGCGCGTACGGACTACCAACCGGCCGGGCGTAAAGCTGGCCGGGGAGCCGAAGATCGCCGGTAAAGCGTTCCTGTCCGGTCAGCTTCTGGGGCGAATCAATCCGCTTCGCCCGCTGCCCGACTGCCGCATACGTAACCATGTGGTCCATTCCCTCCGAAGTTCATCGGACGACTGCTCGTAGCCGTGCGATTCTAGCACCGTTCCCGTCCGATCACGCACCATCGTCAACGGAGTCGCCTTCGGCCGCGATCACGTCTTCAGGGCCCCATTCTTGAACGCGGAGCGCCGTCGACTCCATATGGTCGAGAAAGCCAAACTCGGTGAGCGCCGCGGTGATCTCGTCGGCGTATCGCGCGTCCCACAACGTGAAGATGCGGTCGTCATGCAAGTCGGGCGACCAGGTACGCAGCCAACGCGGCACGGATGCTTCGGCGCCGTGTTTCCGCGCAAGCTCGGCCATCGCTGTCGGCCGACGGACTGTCCCATCTTCAGTATCGACCGGGGTATGGATCACCAGGTATCGGGCCATTTCGCAAATCTCCCCGCAATCTTCAATCGTGAGACAGGGCGTTGCCTATGTCGTCGGTATGTCGGGCCGCATGTATCCCAAGTCTACGCTCGCGAACACCTGTTGCGTATTACTTTCTTCCAGCCGCACTGAGACGAGTTCCTTCAGGATCTGGAGCGAGATCACGATCCCTGGTCCCCGCGGAGTCTCGACACGTTGCCCGAGGCTCGGCATGACCGCCTTCATCTGCTTGTATTGTTCGTTCTCGTAGCTGAGACAACCGTGCAGCCGACCACTAACGTCTGAGACCTTGCTCGGATTGAGCAGCAAATCTTGCGCCTTCGCCATACTCATCGAGGTGTCGGGATGATCCAGCAGCCAAGAGGCGCAACTGAGCGTGCGCCCGCTCCGCCCCAAACCGCCGAGTAATCGTGCCTCGTCGCGTGGTTCCACGTGCTTCAGCTCGACCTGACAACGGAAGGTTGCCGTGAGGGCGCGGGCCAACTCCCGAAAATCCACGCGCTCTGGCGCCGAGAAATTCAACGTCAGGTGCGAACCGTCGAACGTGTACTCGGCGCTGATCGGCTTCATGCCCAAACCGTGTTCTCGAATCTTGGCGCCGAAGGTCTGGACGGCGTGTGCCGCCTTCATCTTCAGGTGATTCAACCTCTCGACGTCTTCGTCGCTGAGCCGGCGCTCGATCGCCTTCAGTTCCCCTTGGAGCAAGTTCAGCCGTACCTGCCGCGGGGCAATCACAACCCGACCAGCTTCTTGCCCACGAGTTGTCTCGGCGACGACCCAATCACCTACCTTGACGTCGAACTCGCGAGGGTCGAAATAGAACGTGCGGCCGAAGTCGAGAAAGCGCACCCCAGCAACGCGTGCCGCGGTGGTGTCATGATCGACCTGCGCCCGCGCCTTGTCCACGGATCGAGGGGACAAAGGCAGACCCGCGGCATATTGCTCAGTCATTGGCGGTGTTTGATTGGCCATTGAAGAACCATTGCTTCTATCGCCAGCCGTGGTCGGACGTTCGCCTCAAGGTCGGCAATGCAGGTCTGCACAGAGCGCACGGCTCGATGAATGTCAGCCAGCGGCCAGCCGCTTGCCAACTCGTGCAACCGCGACCGCTGGCCCTGATGACTGACACAATCGGAGAGCGACGCGCACGTCAAGAGAAGATCGCGCCAGACACCAAGCAGCGTCTCCAGCGTCTCGTACGTCTCGGCGCGTCGTTTGGTGAATCCGTCTCCGAGACGGACCGCCGTCACCAGCCGATCAAAGCCCGAGCAGTCGATCCAGGTTATGGCGCGATCGACGGTTGCATATCGCTCGTCGATTAACCTCGGTTCGTTTACGGCGCGCAGCGCCCACCCTGGCCGGCCGGCGGCAAGGCCGGCAATCTCGGCAGCGCGGTCATCGGCTACCCCTGCCATCGCCAGTCCCTGTACGATCGCCACGCGACTGACCGGGCGCATCTCGATCACTTGGCATCGCGATCGAATCGTCGGTATCAGCGTCTCCGCGTCGTTCGCGAGCAGGATCATCACGACAAAACTGGGCGGCTCTTCCAGCGTCTTGAGGAACGCCTCCTGCGCTACTTCTTGCAGGGTTTCCGCGTCCTCGACCACGAGCACGCGCCAGCGGCCTTCCATCGGACGCAATGCTGTGGAGGCAGAAATCGTCCGAACGGTCTCAATCGTCAGCGACGTGTTTTTTCCGCCGTGCTTTTCCGATGTCTCAGCTTGGGTCGTCAAGCTGAACGTTTGGACATCTGGATGCACGCCCCGTGCGATCTTCCGGCAGGGAAGGCATTCGAAACATGCGACACCAGGCGCCGGCGGCGAACTGCACAATAACGCGCGGGCGAACTCCATCGTCAGCGCTGTTTTGCCCACCCCTTCAGGTCCAGCAAACGCATAGGCATGTCGCACGCGGCCCGTAGCGATTTCTTGACGGAGGGACACTTTGGCCGAGTCATGGCCCCAGACTGGCCACGCCGATTGTGTGGCCAAGCCGACAGCATCCGCATCGCTCACGCGGCGCGCCTCTTGACTTTGACCGGTCGCCGGGTACGCACTTGAGTTTCCTCGCTGGCGCCGCCACCAAGCAGCTCGATGAGGCGATCGCGATCGGCGTTGGTGACACTCGGATCTTCTTCTAATGAACGAATGAACGTCAGCAACTCATCACCGCGCAGGCAGGCGTAATCCGGCTCCTCGATATCGAGCTCGGCCATCGGATTGAGGAAGGCAATGGCGCCGCTGACTTCAACTTCGAGCGACTCTGTTTCGAGGAGCGACTCGACCGCCGCGACACTCTGATCGGTCTCCAGCGACGGATTTCCGAGCTGCGGCCCGCTGAAGGCAAAAAAGCGAGTCAGGCCACCCCCACGCTTCCGCCAGCGATTCCCTCGTCCATGAATCAGGCCAGGCAATTCTCGCGCGGTGAGCACCAACACGCCGCCGGGGTAGATCAGCAGGTGTTCGACCACCCGCTTGCCAACTTGCCCATAGTGGACCAGCACAAAGCGGTCGGAGAGCGGTGGCGTTTTGCTGTCCCCGGCTGGTTGCAGCCGCACGTCGAGGATGGCATCGTTACGAGGATTTCGGCTCCATTTGCCGAGCTGCTGCATCCCGAAGTTGAAGATGACGAATCCGACGAGCAACAGCGCGTAGGCGATGAGAATCAGCGCTGGTCGAAACGCCAGGAAAAACGTCGAGACGAGAAGCACGAATCCGCCAAACGCGCTCCAGCGGGCGAGCCGGCGACGACGCTGAACATAGGCCGTGTTTCGAACGATACGCATGGGTGCTAACCACCAGACCTGACTGGCGCGAGGGGGCAGGCGGGAGCGGTGCTGCGGCGGAGCCCGCCCTGATATTCCGGCCGCGGCGTCAGCGCGAGTGTAACACAGGGTTTTCGGTCGCCCCTTTAGGTCATCGGCGGCGCGCCGGTCAGATGTTCGAACAAGAAACGCCCGCCACCAAGCACCGCCATCATCACGAGCGCCAGGGCCAGTGCGATCGATGCCGATCCCTGGATCTGTCGAGCCGCGGAATAGGTTCCCTCGCGCCGTGCAATCAAGACGACGACGACCAACATCAGCAACGTCAGCACGATGGCGGCCGAAAGCACCAACAGGAGCGAGACCGGGGTGTAGAGCAGTCCCGCTTCACTCGCCACCGCCGCCGCAAACGGGATCTGCAGCACGATCAGCAATCCCAACTCCCGCGGTCCATCTACCGGTGACGTCGCTAGGTCTGGACGATGCCAAAGCGTGACGGCGACCATGTAGCACATCACCGCGGCAAGCGCTATACCAGTCAACGATCCAGTCGCCAATCGCAGGAGGTTGTGCGGTTCGTAGGCGTGCCAGAGGCGGAGATCGACCAGCGTCGAGTTGAAGCCGTCAATCGCCATCACTCCGACGAACAGCGCCAACAGCCCGAGGGTCCACCGGGAGGGCAGCGCCGCCGCCCGGTATCGACCGCGCCACGCCAGAAAGACGGCAGTCATGGCGAAGCCGCCATAAATTCCGGTCATACGTGCGTCGAAGGGCAACCGATCCACGCCGAGAAAGAACGAGTGGCTCGGTCGCTGAGCACACAGACCGTGCAGCGCGACGTGCGCTTTGTGCTGAAACGACCACGGCGCACTGAGAAACAAAAGGATGACACCGGCAACCATCATCGGAAAGAGGTAGATCCGATAGTGTGGCGCCTCGTTGCCGGCGAACCTTCCCCTTTTCAACGCTCCCGCCATCGCACTCACGCCTTGGACGCCATCAACTCAGTTTTCACGACTGTACCACGAGCGGCAATCGCGCCGATCATTGAAGTTCTGACGCATGATGCCATACGATGCCGGCCAGCGAGGACTGCGCCCCGGTGCGCCGCGCTCGACCAGTTAGCACTCTTCAGCAAGGAAGCGACGTGCCGCGATCGAATCAGGGGAACACATCCAGGGGTCGAACAGGCATCAGGTTCATCGCCTGTGCCCTCGCCGTCTTCGCCGCGCTTTTCACACTCGTCCGCAATAACCGAACGGCCGAACTGGACCATGCTGTTACGGTGCGGCTCCAGCGACGCAAGCCGCCCTGGTTTTCCCGGCTGATGCACCTCGTCTCATGGCCGGGCTTTCCGCCCCAAAGCCGAATCATCCCATGGACCTTGCCGGCAATCTTTCTCCTGCTCGGCCGTCCTCTTGATGCGCTCTTTCAGCTCATGGGGTGGGGCACCGGGTTTTTCTCCTTTATGGTCAAACGGCATGTACGACGGCCGCGACCGAACCATCCCGCCATCAACGTCGTCGCCGCGCGCATTGGTGGCTCGAGCTTCCCGAGCGGCCATGTCATTAACTATGTCGGTGTCTACGGCACGCTCGCCTACCTGATCCAAACCCACCTTCGACCGCCTGCCCTTCGATCCACCCTAGTTGCCGCGCTTTCGTCGTTGATCGCGCTCGTCGGTCCGAGCCGCATCTACCTCGGCCACCATTGGCTGACTGACGTTTCCGCCTCGTATCTCCTCGGTTTGAGTTACCTCACTGGCCTCACCGCCGCATATCGCTTCGTCCACCGCCGGATAGGACGTCAATGAAACGAGCCATCGAAGTCGTCGGTCACGGCGGAGCGGGTGACTTCTACCCCGGCAACAGCCGGCGGGCCATCGAGCAAGCGCTGGAACTCGGCGTCGACCGCATCGAGATCGACGTGCAGCAATCGGCCGACCACGAACTGGTCCTTGTCCACGACGACAAGATTCACCTGCAGGGACATCGATTGGCCGATGTTGGCGGTCTTTCGACTGCTGCCCTGCGCGCGCATCTGCCGGGACTTCTGACACTCGACGAAGCGGTTGCGCTAATCGCGGGCCGCGCGCCGCTGATGCTTGACGTCAAACGGCGGCGGGATGAAGACTTACTCATCCAGGCTATTCGGCGACACGCCCTCGCGACTGGATCCTCCGTATCGAGCACGAACGGCTTGCTCCTCTTCCGGCTTCGCCGGGCATTCCCAGAAATGCGTCTGGGACTCTCCACAGGGCACTGGTCATCTGGCGCCCCGACACGAATCGGTCGAGTCGTCACAACCGCCGTGTTGCGAGCCATTGCACCCTACCCCATGGTCGCGACAGTGAAGGCGTGCGGCGCCACCGAAGTAATGCTCTTCCACCGGGTCTGCACCCGCTACGTCGTCGACACCCTGCATAGGCATAACGTTCGGATCAACGCCTGGACAGTCGACCGACCATCATCGATCCGCCGAGTCGCGTGTCTCGGTGTGGACGGCATCATCACTAACCGGCCCGATCTGGCTTGGGAAACATTGGCATCCGGTGGCATTGCTCGAAGGACCACGGATTGACCTGTTTTTCTCACTCGTGCTACGCTCAATCCAACAATTGAGCATCACGCAGGCGAAGACGGAGATACGCTAGCGCCGTGCGCCGCACAGCAAGCCCGGAATGATGAGAGCCGGGCCATCAGCGCCGGCCAAAGGCATCCCTCCCGAGCCGTCACCCAAACGGCGGGTAACCGCCAAGTAGACGTGACCGGTCCGTTGCTCGATATCGCAACGAGTGCGATCGTATTCATTCAGGATCGATCGCTTTCGAGTGGACGCGCCTGGCGTGCGTCAACTGAGGTGGTACCGCGGGTTCGCCCGTCCTCATTCAGAGGACGGGTTCTTTGTTTTGTCGAAACGGTTGTCTAGGGCACGGGGGTTCGTGCCATTCGTTGAGGAGTGCCAGCGTCCATGCCAACGTTCAACGAGGTCCCAACCAAGGTCGACTTTCCGCGGCAAGAACAAGACACCCTGGCTTGGTGGGACCAGGAGCGTATCGTCGACCAGTACTTGCATCGCAACGACGACTCGTCAACGCGGTTCTCGTTTCTCGATGGGCCGATTACTGCCAACAACCCAATGGGCGTCCATCACGGCTGGGGCAGGTTCTATAAGGACCTTTTCCAGCGGTACCAGAACATGCTCGGGAAGCGCCAACGATTTCAGAACGGCTTCGACTGCCAGGGCCTATGGGTCGAAGTCGAGGTCGAAAAGGAACTCGGGCTCAAGAGCAAGCGCGACATCGAGACATACGGCATCGCTGAGTTTGTCGAGCGCTGTAAGCAGCGCGTCCTCACCTACTCCGCCCGGATGACGTCCCAGTCGATCCGCCTCGGCTACTTCATGGACTGGGACAATTCGTACTATACGATGTCTGACGAGAATAACTACACGATCTGGCACTTCCTGAGGACCTGCCACGATCGCGGATGGATCTACAAGGGCCACGACGTTATGCCCTGGTGTCCCCGCTGCGGCACCGGCATCTCCGAGCATGAAATCGTCACTGAGGGCTACCAGGATCGGACTCACCTCTCGATATTCGTCCGGTTCCCCCTGATCGAAGAGGAAAATGCGTCGCTGCTCGTCTGGACGACCACGCCTTGGACGCTGGCCGCAAATGTCGCCGTGGCGGTTCACCCCGAGCTGACCTACCTTCGGGTCGAACAGGACGGACAGGTGTACTACCTCGCCAAGGACGCGGCCAAGAATGCGCTACGCGGCGAGTACACCGTGACGCGCGAGGTGCAAGGCAGCGAGCTTGCCGGCATGACTTACCATGGTCCGTTCGACGAATTGCCCGCTGCGGCGGATGTCTCCCATCGCATCATCCCGTGGAACGACGTCTCGGCAGTCGAAGGCACTGGCATCGTCCACATCGCACCCGGTTGCGGCAAAGAGGATTTTGCCCTCTCGAAGGAGCACGACCTCGCCGTCGTCGCCCCGATCAACGAGTTCGGCGTCTTCGTCGAAGATTTCGATTGGCTAACCGGATCGTACGTGCACGAGGTCGCCACGCCGATCACCCGCAACCTCGAAGAAAAGGGGTTGCTCTATCGCGCCGAGCAATTCACGCACCGCTATCCGGTCTGCTGGCGCTGCGGCACCGACCTTGTCTTCCGCCTGGTTGACGAGTGGTTCATCCAGATGGATCCCCTGCGCCAGCCGATGACGGACGTCACCCGGCAGGCCAACTGGGTGCCCGCGTTTGGCATGGATCGCGAGCTCGACTGGCTGGCGAATATGGACGACTGGATGATCTCGAAGAAGCGCTATTGGGGCCTGGCGCTGCCGATCTTCGAATGCGAGGAGTGCGGCGCCTTTGACGTCATCGGCAGTGAGACGGAGCTCGAAGAGCGCGCGGTCGAGGGTTGGGATGCGTTCGCCGGACATACTCCGCACCGCCCCTGGATCGACGCCGTCAAGATTGCCTGCAAGGCGTGCGGCGCGAAAGTCAGCCGTATCAAGGACGTTGGCAATCCGTGGCTCGACGCCGGCATCGTTGCCTTCTCCACGCTCAAGTACCGGATGGACCGCGCCTATTGGGAGGAGTGGTACCCCGCCGACCTGATCACCGAGAGCTTTCCGGGCCAATTCCGCAACTGGTTCTACTCGGTGATCGCCCAGAGCACGGCACTGACCTACAAACCTGCCTTCCGCAACGTCTTCTCCTACGCCCTGATGCGCGACGAAAAGGGCGAGGAGATGCACAAGAGCAAGGGCAACGCCATCTGGTTCGACGACGCGGCCGAAGAGATCGGCGTCGATGTCATGCGCTGGCTCTTCGCTCGCGCCAACCCTGACGCCAACCTCAACTTCGGCCCGCACATCACCGACGAGGTGCGGCGCCAGTTCATTTTGCCCCTGTGGAATTCCTACGCCTTCTTCGCTACTTACGCGGCACTGGACCGCTTCGATCCGACCGCCTCCGAGAATGCGGTCCCTCTCGCCGATAGGCCGGTGCTCGATCGCTGGATCATCTCCCAGCTACACCGCCTCATCGGCGAGGTCCGCGCCGCGCTGGACGACTACGCCCCGGATCGAGCCGCGCGGGCGATTGAACACTTCACCATCGACGAGTTGTCGAACTGGTACATCC
>JBOGUE010000536.1:0-2701 GCA_050695955.1 Thermomicrobiales bacterium
CCCCGGCGCCGACGCCGACCCCCGCGCCGGGCGCCATCCGGGTCGTGGCGCCGGACACCGGACAGGCGACGGGCGGAGGGCCGCTCGGCTCGCGGCCGGCGCCGCGGTCGAGCTGATCCTCGATACCTCCGGCAGCATGCTCCAGCCGCTAGGCGATCAACGCCGGATCGACGTCGCCAAGGCGGCGCTGACCGATCTGGTGACGACCACCCTGCCGGCCGGCACGCCGCTGGCGCTGCGGGTGTTCGGCACCGAGCCCGATTCGTGCGAGACGCCGCTGGCGGTGCCGTTCGCGCCGCTCGACCCGGCGGCGGTGGCGGGGCAGATCGCGGCGATACAGGTGGTCGACCTGGTCCGGACCCCGATCGGCGCCGCGTTGGAGCAGGTCGCGAACGACCTGGCCGGCGCGGGGGAGCCGCGGATCATCGTTCTCGTCACCGACGGCGAGGAGACCTGCGACGGCGATCCGGAAGCGGCGATCCGCGCCCTCGACGACGATGCGCTGCGCAGCCAGTTCCAGGATTGGGCGCGCATCGGCGGCGGCCGGTACATCGACGCGGCCAACGCGGAGGAATTGGGCGCGGCCGTCACCGCGGCGGTGCAACCGCCGTTCCGCGTCCTCGACCAATCGGGCCAGGTGGTGGCTCAGGGCATCGTCAGCGGCGACCCGGTGCCGGTGCCGGCGGGCACGTACCGGGTCGAAGTCGTCGGCGATCCTGTACGCGTGATCGAGCCCGTGGTCGTCGGGGCGGGCGCCGAGGTGAGCGTGGCGCTCGATTAGGCCCGCCGAAACAGCGCCACCTCTGGTGTAAACATCGCGTCCGGTTCCATCGGAAAGACGAGGTGCCAGAAATAGTACTTACTCAAACGATCTCGGTGCGTGACTTCGCAACGCGGTTTCGGCGTCCCGACGGCTATGCACGACACGGACGACGATCAGTTCATCGTCGGTCACGCGGTAGAACGCGACGTGCTGTCCAGTAGGATGGCTGCGCAACCCAGGGGCAATCTCGTCACGCACGCGACCAATACCAGGGAAATGCACCAACTCGTCGAGCGTGGCGTAGAGGCGATCGACGTACGCCGCCATCTGCTGCGATCCCCAGGTCTCCGCGCTATATCGCGCGATGGCGGCGATATCGTCGTCGGCCTCGGGGGAAAGGCGTAGCCTACGGCTTGACGGCATCCTTGATCGGCTTTCCCGAACCGGCGTTTTCCCGTGCGTCGCGTTTGATCTGTTCGAGACGCTCCGGGGTGAAGTCGATCAGTTCGCCGCGAGCAACCTGTTCGTCGCCGATGGCGATCTCGGCGCGCAGCCATTGAAGGCGACGGTCGCGTTCTTCCATCAGGCGCAATGCCTCACGGACGACTTCGCTGGCATTGTTGTAGCGGCCGGTTTCGACTTTGTGGCGCACCATCGATTCGAGCCGCGGGGTGAGGGAGACGTTCATTGCCATTCCTCCTGCACCCCAGGATAGCAAAGTTCGACATAGTTCGAAAGCGGACCTGGCCTGGAGTCATCACCGCCGATGGAAGATCGTAACCTCCGGCGCAAACGCCGCGTCCGGTTCCATGGGGTACATCGGGCGTTGGCAGCGGGTATGGCCGAGGGAGGGGAGGTTGGCGCTGGTCGAGCCGGTGGCGTCGACGCCGATGAGCTTGGTGGCCCAGGCGGCGAAGAACTCGTGGCGGCAATGGGGCGACTTCTGGACGACGAGGTCGAAGCGGCGCGGGTCCTGGCCGTGGGCGAGGAAGAGGGAGCGGTCGTAGAGGCTGACCGGGCGGCTGGTGACGACGACGGTGTGGTTACCGATCTCCAGTACCGCCGTGTCGCCCGCGAACCATTCGGTGCCGTGCGACTCGTTGACGAAGCGACCGTCGGCGAGGAGGCGGACCGTGCCTTCGACCGGCAGCGGCGCGAAGCGGTCGGGGTCGAGGCTACCGCCGATCTTCGTTTGTACCCGGTTGCCCACACCGGCGGCGAAGGCGGCACACACAGCAGGTGCGTCGACGATCGGGTGGAGCGAGCGTCCCTGGTAGCCGTGCTCGATCAGCGATCGTAGGATAGCGTTGCTGTCGCCGGAGGCGCCGGAGCTGGTCGCGTCGGCGGCATCGACGAGAACGACGGTGCCTTGGCCGCGGAGTGCGGAGGCCTGCCGCACGGCGTCGTCTAAACCGACGAGCGGGGCTTGCATCGCCGCGCGGTCGGCCCAGAAGCGTTTGGCGATGGCGACCGCTTCCCGGCTCGCCTGATCAGGGTCGTCGTCGGCAATGAGCAGGCTGTAGGAGCAGAGGTCCGGTACGTCGGTGAAGGGATTGCCCCAAAACATGTTGCCGGCGAGGCCACCGGCAGCCTCGAACGCCTGGCACTCGCGGATGCGGCCGCCGATCAGTCCGGATTCGGTGATCAGCTCGTCGCCGCGGACCAACGCCGGGATGCGGACGATCGCCGTCACCGGCTTCACCTCGCGCCGCGCGGTGCGCAGCAGCAGCCTGGCCGCCCGCGCGCCGGTCTCGGCAAAATCGTTGTGCGGGTAGGTGTGGTAGGCGGCGAGGGCGTCGAGGTGGCGCAGCATGCGGTCGGTGACGATGCCGTGCAGGTCGAGGGTGACGACGATCGGAATGCGCTCGCCAAGCAGTCGGCGGGCCTCACCAAGCAGGAAGCCTTCGGGGTCTTCTTCGTTCTCGGCGACCATCGCGC
>JBOGUE010000537.1:0-10407 GCA_050695955.1 Thermomicrobiales bacterium
GACGGTCGCTCGCTGCGTCCTGCTCGCCCTGGCGATGGTCCTGGCCGCGACCGGCGACGGTGCGGTTGGCCTGCTCGTCGTCGTCGCGCTGGCCTGGATCGCCTGCGAAGGGCTGGCGTTGCCGCTCTGGACCGCCTTCCTCACCGGGCTCGCCTCGCCCTCCGAGCGCGGGCGTTGGTTGGCACTGCGCGCGACTGCCGCGACCGGTTCGGCGGCCGTGGTCATGCTCATCCTCGTCGTCCTATTGCGCATCTTTTCGGCAGAACGTGCCTTGCCAATCGCCTACGCCGTCGCGGCCGTGGCCGGCGTCGCCAGCCTGCTCCAACTGCGCCGGATCGTCAGTGCCGTGCCGGAACTGCCGCTGCCGCCGGTCCGCTCGCTGCGATCAGTGCCATCCGGTCGACCCGCGCGGCAGTTCCTGGCCGGGGTCGCCCTCGTCTGGTTTGGGGCCGGGTTGGTCGGGCCGGTGATGGCCCCGTACATCATCCACGACCTGGGGGCGCCGACCGCCTTCTTCGGCATCGCCGCCGTGGTCGCGGCCTTCATCGGCCTCCTCGTCCAGCGGCGATGGGGGCGTTTTGGCGACGAACGCGGCGCGCGGGCGGTGCTCCTCCTGGGTGGCGTCGCCGTCACCTTTCCGCCGATTCTCTGGACGATGGTTCCCGTCTACTGGCTCGGCCTGTTGGTCGATACGATCTCTGCCGCGGGTTGGCCGGGCCACGTCCTCGGCTTGACCCTCCGCTCCTGCGAGCTTGTCGAGGACGACGCGGAGCGACCGACGATGCTCGCCTGGACCAACTTGGCCCAAGGCACGGGCGCCTTCGTTGCCCCGCTCCTCGCCTCAGGGCTCGTCGGCATCACCGGCCCGATTCCGCTGATGGTTGCCGCGGGCGTCATCCGGCTCATCGGCACGGTCGTCATCGCGGAACCGGCGCTGCGCTGGCTGCCAATGCGACGCACATCGTCCGATTCCCCCATCCCCGTCGCGCCACCTGCACTCACTGCCGTCCCTCCGAGTGCGGGCGACAGTGACGGAGCCCAATAGGCGTCCGTTAACTCGCACGGCACGCATCCTGCGGGCAATGAATCAGTGGCGGCGCGGTCGCGTCGTCGTTTCCACGAAAAGCGGGCGGCTTTAACGGTCGCGCACCCGGTGCGTTGGCCTTGTTGTTGCCCAATTGAACGGAGGAAGAACGCTCATGGTGCAGGTAACCGACCGCGCGCTCGACAAGCTGGAGCAGATGCGCCAGATGGGCGGTTTGAGCGAGGATCAGGTAATCGGGATCGGCGTTGGTCAGGACGGCGGTCTGCGCTTCGATCTACTCAAGCCGACCGAACAGGACGAGGTGATCGACCGCAACGGCCAACCGCTGATCGTCGTCCCGGCGCCGCTGAGCGACCCGCTCTCGGGCGCCGTGCTCGACTTCCCCGAGGACGCCGACAGTAAATTCACCCTACGTGAGGGTGGCGCCGAAGAGGCAACCTGATCTCGGCAGCCCTTCGTCATTCCGCGCCGCCGCGAGGAATCGTCCCGTGTCTCCTCCGGAGGCGAGATTCCTCTCCGCGATCGGAATGACGGGGTGGGCGATCGGCATGACGGTTGGTGTTGGCGGCGGCCGTTAGTCCGCCGCCAACCGGATCACTGGATTGACCAGGCTGCCGATGCCGTCGATGGCGATCTCGACCTCGTCGCCGTCTTCGAGTGTGAACTCGCTCGGCGGGATGATGCCGGTGCCGGTCCTTAGGATGACCCCGTACGGGAATTCGTTGTGGCGGCGCAGAAAGCCGATCAACTCGGCGAGCGGCCGGTGAATCTGTGACGTTGACGTCGAATCGTCGAAGAGATCCTCACCATCCCGGCGGATAACGAGCCGGATCGCCAAATCCGACGTGTCAGTCAGTTCCCAGGCAAGGGCGATCAGTGGTCCGACGGCGGCGCACTTCGCATACATCTTGGCCTGCGGCAGATAGAGTGGGTTCTCACCCTCGATGCTGCGCGACGAAACGTCGTTCCCAACCGTGTAGCCGACCGTTTCGCCGTCCCGATTGAGGACCAGGGCGAGTTCCGGTTCCGGCACGTCCCAAGTCGAGTCGCCGCGAATCGCGATCTCCTCGCCGGGACCGGAGACGCGGTTGGGTGTGGCCTTCAGGAAGAGTTCTGGTCGCTCGGCGTCGTAGACGCGCTCGTAGACGTCCTCTTCGGTCGATTCCTCCATCCGCGCGTCGCGGCTGCGGAGATAGGTCACGCCCGCTGCCCAGACCTCTTGGCGATCGATTGGGGCCGCGAACTTCACCGAATCAAGCGGCTCGCCCTCGCCCGCGTTGGCGATCACGCCGTCGAGGTGGGCGCGCAGGTCCGCCAACGGCATCGTCAGCGCATCCGCCAGCGTGTGCGGCCCACCAGCTGCCGCAACGCCGATCACCCGATCGCCCGCGATCAACCCAAGGCGCGGCCCGCCGGCGTGGGACGAACGGTAGAGACAGAGCGGCACGATCCTCTCCTCTCACGGCGATCACCGTGACAAAGACCTTCGATCACGTCGATATCAGTTGGCGCGGCGATTCCGGTTCTGAGCCAGTTCAGGCTGAAGGGATGTTCCTGTTCCCACATGCACTTCGTGACCGAATTCGTCGATGTGGCTCAGATCGAGATATTCGGCGTACTCGGATCCGTTGTCGTCGATCAAGAGCCGCATAACCTGAAGAGCGTCTTCGCGCGTGTCATAGGTGCCGAGGCTATTCCCGGAATCGACATCCCAGAGGCTGTAGTAGGTTGGCTCGGACCTCACAATCGCGGTCGGACCCTCGGTGTTGGTTGGACTCGCACGACGCATTGTAGTAACTCCTCCGGTGTCCTATCGGGGCGTTACTCTATCACGACCGTGTCAGACGAGGAGAATATCCCGGTTGCGGCCGACGCCACCGACGGCTGCTGGTGCGCGTCGGGCTTGCGGCCGGCCGCGGCGTACCGACGTCGGCAGGGTGAAGGGTCCGGATGATCCGCTCCATGACCGCGGCGCGGGGCAGCGGCATCACCGAGTCGACGATCGGCGGCACCCCGGCAATCTCCAGCGCCTCCGGCACAGACTCGGCGGTGAAGAGGCCGGAGCGGAACCCGTGGCGTTCCCACGCGATCCGCCGCAGCTCTACATCCTGTACCGCGGACAGGAGTTGTTCGCCGCTCGGAGTCAGGGCGACCATCGGGTGGGAGGACCAGACGGCGGGTCGGGAGTAGAGGAGGCGGATCTCGCCGTGGGTCTGGTCGATTGGACCCCGGTTATCCAGGGTGAACTCGATCAGCGAACCTTCGTAGCCGACGATGAGGGGATAGGCGCTCATCCCCTGCTCGACATACTGCCGAAAGAGTTCGCCGGATTGCTGCACCAGGAGGCCAAGTGGAGCGTAATACGCTTGGATCTGGCCGATGACATCGTCGACAGTCGCCTCAGTGACGACGTTACCGTCGTTGAGCGTGTTCGCGAGCAGACCCGCGAAACTGCTGCCGGAATTGCTGGTCGCCGGGTCGGTGGTCGTGATCGTCATTCGGCCGGGGAGTTGCGTCAGGCCGATCTCGCTCCACTCCGCGCCACCCTCGATCATCCGGATGAAACGGGAGAGATCGGTGATGTAATAGGTGCCGCCGATACGCTCGACGAGTCCAGCGTTCACCAGTGCGTTGGTGACCGGCGCCCAGGAACCGAAGACGATCGGCGAGTAGAAAATCTCCTCGGAACTCGACGCCGGGCCGAAGTGCAACTCATCGCCGATCGGACTCGCGGGCCAGAGGAAGTCGCGGTCGCCAGGGTCGGTCTGCATCATCTCGAGCGACCCGGCCGTGGAGAATTCAACGCGCAGGCCGTAGCGCTCGGCCAGAATCTGCCGCACCGCCGGATCTTCGAGGAAGCCGATCTTCTCGCTACCGATCGTGCCGCGGACGACGAGAGGGTCCTCGTCGTCGTCGCTGGCGAAGCGGGAGAGGCCGACGACTAAGGCGACGGCGACGAGCAATGCGCCTCCGATTATGCTCAGTCGCGAACCGGCCACACCTTCGCGCTCCATGCCATCGGGACTTCGGCGAGGCCGATCAAGTCGCCTCACGCACATACAGTAGCACGGGGCGACACTCGACGACGTGGCCCTCGATCCGTCCTGTCCTCGCTATGAGCTTGCGTCGATGGCGCGGAGCCGCTCCGCCACCAACTCCGCGATATGCCGCACCTGCAACGGTCGATTCCCGGCGTCGCAGCCGCCGCGCAGGTGGAGGATGCAGCCCTGGTTGTCGGTGACGACGACGGGGGCGCCGGTGGCTTGCGCGTTGTTCAGTTTGCGGTTCATCAGGCGGGCGGAAACCTCCGGGTAGTCGAAACCAAAGGAGCCGCCGAAACCGCAGCAGAGGGTGTTCTCTTCGAGCTCGCGGATCTCGCAGCCGAGGACGTCGCCTAGGACGCGGCGCGGCTCCTCGCGCAAGCCGAGAGCATTCAAGCCTTGGCAGGAGTCGTGGTAGGTCACCACATCGCGGCCAGATTCGGCAAGGCTCCCGGCGGGGAGCGCGGCGATTTGGTCCAAGAAGGTTGTGAAGTCCATGATCCGGTTGGCCAGCCATTCGGCCCGCGTCTGCCACGCCGGGTCGTCCCGGAGCATATGCAGGTAGTCCTGGGTCAACATCGCGACACAGCTCGCGCTGCCGGAGAGGATGACGTGGGCCTGCGCCCGTTCGAGGGCGGCGATCGTTTGTTTGGCCATCTTCCTGGCGTGCCGGTCGTCGCCGGAGTTGGCGGCGGGTAGGCCGCAGCAGTGCAGTCCCTGAGGCAAGACGACGCGGGCGCCGAGGGCGCGGAGTGTGTCGATGATCGCCTCGCCCTGCTCCGGATAGAGGCGGTCGGTGAGGCAGCCGGGGAAGAGAGCGACCGTCTTGCCGGCCGCACCGTTGGGAATGACCGGTTGCCGGGTCGGTTCGGCTGGCGTCGGCTTGATCCGGTCGCGCAACGGCCGTCGTGGCAGCGCGGGCATGCTCCGCCAGCGGGTCTGGTTGCGCAGGATCGGCACCCGCCGCCCGCGCACGAAGGTGCCCCGCTGCAACGGGCGTTGCGCCCGGCTGCCGATCCTGGTCAGCAAATCGAACGCGCGCGGGCTGGTGTAGGCGGTGAGAATGACGCGCTTCGCCGCGGGCAGACCTTTCGCCCGCACGACCATCTTCCGCACGTCGAGGATCTGGCGCGGTAGCGGGATGTCGACCGGGCAGACCGTCTCGCAGGCATTGCAGGAAAGGCAGAGGCTTTGCGGCTTCGCCGCCGCCTCGAGGCCGTGGTGGAACGGCGTGACCACCAGGCCGATGGCGCCGGTATAGATGTGGCCGAAGACGTGGCCGCCGACCTCCCGGTAGGGCGGGCAAACGTTGGCGCAGGCGCCACAACGGATGCAATGCAGCGCCTCGCGGAACTCGGGGAAGGCGCGCATCTTCCGCCGGCCGTTGTCGACCAGCACGACGTGCATCTCGTGGCCCGGCGTGGGACCAGTGATGAAGGTGGTGTAGACGGTCATCCGTTGGCCGGTGCCGCTGCGGCCCAGGATCCGCATCTGCGTCACCGCGTCGTCCCATGTCGGCAGCAGTTTTTCGATCCCGGCAAGGACGACGTGGACCGGCGGCACTGACGAGGCCAAGCGTCCGTTCCCCTCGTTGGTGACGAGCATCACCGTGCCCGTCTCGGCGATGAGCGCGTTCGCCCCGGTCATGCCGATGCCGGCGCGGAAGAAGACCGGGCGGATCTGATCCCGGCCGAAGCGCACCAACGCCTCGATGTCGTCCGGCGGCAATTGCGTGTCGAGTTTCTCCGCGTACAGCTCGGCGACGTCCTCGCGCCCCATGTGCAAGGCCGGGCCGACGATGTGGCTCGGGCGTTGACCGGCGAGCTGCACCAGCCACTCGCCCATGTCGGTCTCGACCGGCTCGATGCCCAGGTCGTGGAGGCGGTGGTTGAGGTCGATCTCCTCGCTCACCATCGATTTCGACTTGGCGATCACCGTCGCCCCGTGCTGCTCAGCGATCTCGCGCACGATCCGGTTCGCGGCGTCGGCGTCGACGGCGACGTGAACGTGCGTGCCCGCCCGTTCGGCAGCTTGAGTGAATTGGTCGAGGTGGTGATCGAGGTCGTCGATGGCGCGCGTCTTGGCGGCCTTCAGATCGGCCCGGAGATCGTCGAAGATGATCTCCTCCATCGCCCGGCCGCGGGTGACGCGCCAGTTCTGCTGGTAACGCGTGACATTCCGAGAGAGTCGTTCGTTACTCAGGGCGTGTTCGTACCGCTCCGCGAAGGTGCCTGGCACTTCGCCGTGCCCGCTGTGCGGATGCTCCTCGATCGCTTCGCTGGTCGCTTCAACCGCCGGGGTGGTTGCCAAGTCGCGAACTCCCGCACTTTAGATGGTTACGGCGTTGACGCCATCACCTCAACACTCGCAACAATCACTTCTGGACGGTTCGTCGCGGCCGCAAGCGACGTTGGATCCTCATCGCGAAGATAGAGTTCAATCGCTTCTTGCGCCCGCTCCAGCGCTTGCTCGATCGTTTCGCCGTCAGTGACGCAGCCGGGCAGCGCCGGGACGGTGACGGTGTAGCCCCCGCTTTCGATATCAGGTGTCAGGACGACGGTGTAGCGAATAGTCATGGTGTGTTCCCTCGTGACTCGCGCTCACAGGAGCGAGCGGAACTCGTCAGCGGAAATGCCTGCTTGCTTCAAGATACTGCGAAGAGTGCCGGGAGGCATATCTCGTCCGCCGTGATCGGGAACAATCGCGATCTGAGAGCCGCGACGCAGCTTGACGTGGCTTCCCGCACGATCAACTTCTTGGAACCCCGCGCGTTCCAGGGCGCGCAACACTTGCGATGTCTTCACCACGGGAATCCGGCCCGCCAATTCCTGCTGCCTCTCGGTTACGAAAGCAAATCGACAAAGAGCGCGTACACCTTCGCCGGACCTTGGACGCCGACGGTAAGCGACATCTCGATGTCGGCGGTGCGGCTGGGGCCCGTAACGAGCGTGGTGTAGCCGCCCCGCGGCCGGCTGGCGATCTCGCGGAGAACCCTCGCCGCTTCGGCCAGGGATGGGACGAGGGCGTCGATCCGGCAGAGCGTAACGTGCGCGATGCTGACCAAACCCACGGCGCGATCCGCCAGGTTATCCTCGGCGAGCATCAGCGAGCCGGTTTCGGCGACCGCCAGCTGCGCCACGCTGACGCCGAACGGGGCGTCGCGGGCCTCGTTAGCATCGGCCGGGGTCCAGCAGGTGAGACCAGCGGATGCGAGGGCGGCCACCAAATCGGACGCGACCCCTTTGGCCTCGCCAGAGATACTGATTGACGGCGCCCCGTGTTCCCGAGCGAGGTGGATTAACGACGCGGCCGCCGCGGAACTGTCGGCAAAACGTTGGACAACCGTGCCAACCGGTTCAGCGCGGGCCGTGAATTCGGCCAGCAGTGCGTTCGTCGATTTCGTTTGGGAGGTTGTCGCCATCCGTGACGTCGTCTGCCTTTGTAACCGGGCAGACATCACCCAGAGGGTACCCGGTCTGCCCCTACACAATCGCGTCCGAACGCCGAACGCCGAACGCCGAACGCCGAACGCCGAACCCGCTACAATATCGCCCCCAGAATCCAGGGGTTGAACTCCTCCTGGCCGACGCCGGCCAGCTCGCTCTTGGTTTGCTCGCCGGAGGCGGCGGCGAGGATCTGCTCGAAGATCTCGTTGCCCAGCTCGTCGACGGTCAGACCGTCGAGCATGCGGCCGGCGTTGATGTCCATGTCCGGTTCCTGCCGGGCGTAGAGCTCGCTGTTGGTGGCGATCTTGATCGACGGCGCGGGCTTGAACCCAAAGGCGGAGCCGCGACCGGTCGTGAAGCAGACGATGTTGCAGCCGCCTGCCACCTGCCCGGTGACCGAAACCGGGTCGTAGCCAGGCGTGTCCATGTGGACGAAGCCGCGCTCTGTCACCCGCTCGCCGTAGCCGACGGCCTGATTAAGGGGCGTCGAACCGGCCTTCGCTGCCGCCCCAAGCGACTTCTCGTAGATTGTGGTCAGACCGCCGAGCTTATTGCCGGGAGCCGGATTGTTGTCGATGGTGCCGCCGAAGTAGGCGGTGTACTGCTCCCACCAGTGGATCATGTCAATCAGCTTCTGCCCGACCTCTGGGGTCTTGGCCCGCCGCGTGAGCAAGTGCTCAGCCCCGTAAACCTCGGTCGTTTCGCCCAGGACGACCGTGCCGCCATGGCGCACGATCAAGTCGGCTGCCTTGCCGAGACCGGGATTAGCGGTGACGCCGGACCAGCCGTCGGAACCGCCGCACTGGAGCGCGACCATCAACTCAGAGGCCGGGACCGGCTCGCGGGTCGCCTTGTTCGCCTCGGGCAACAACTCTTTGACGGCGGCAATGCCGCGCTCGACGGTCTGCAGGAACCCGCCGTCCTGCTGGATGGTGAGGACGAGCGGCGCGTGGCCGTTCATCTTCATGCCGGTGTACTCGATCATGTCGGTCGGCTGGTTCACCTCGCAGCCCAGGCTGAGGATGACATAACCCGCGACGTTCGGATGCTGCACGATCCCAGCCAGGGTGCGCTGGAAGATGTGGAGGTCGTTCGAGCCGATGTGCGCGCCACACCCCCCCTTGTGGGGTAGGGCAATGACCCCGTCCACGTTGGGGTAGGCGTCCATCACGCCCGGTTGGCGGAAATGCTCGGCAACGCGCACGGTCGCCGAGGAGGAGCAATTGACGGAGGCGAGGACGGCAACGTAGTTGCGCGTGCCAATCCGACCATCGGCGCGGCGGAAACCCATGAAGCTGCGGCGTTCGGCCTCGGGAATCAACTCAACCGGCCGGTAGTCCTCGCTGAAGGCGTAGTCGAGGGTGAGGCTGCCCTGCTCCTTGATCGACAGGTTCTGGGTGTGGACGTGCTGACCGGGCTGGATTTCTCGCGTGGCGAAGCCGATGATCTGGCCGAATTTCTTGACCGGCTCGTCCACCGCGATGATCCGCATCGCGACCTTGTGACCGGGCGGGATCATCTGCGCGACCCGGACTTGGCTTCCATCGTCGAGGATGAGTGTCGTGCCCGGTAGTAGCGGCAGCTTGGCAATCACCACCGCGTCCTCGGGATGCAGCAAGACCGCGACGTCGTTCAACGGCACCGGCCCCTTTGGTCCCCGGCTCATCAATGTGACCGCGTCACCCCGCGGCTGCGTCGTTGACATGATTGGCTCCTTTATGTGACTCCCGCGGCGACGTCGCGTGTATACAGTTTCGCAGATTGCGACCTCCATCGCACAACATTGGGGCCGATCGATTCAACTCTCTGCTAACAAAGAGTCAGCGGCTCTGACGTGAGAACGACGACCTCAACTGAGGGAAAGCGTCTGAGCATCTGCTCGAGGGCCGAGTCATGACCTGTACACAGCGCTACTAAACGGATCGAGGCTGGTTGGTAGTGGTCACACAGCAATTCGGCTCCAAAGAAGGTTTGACCAAGCAGCGTCAAATCGAGTGAGTGGGATTTGGTCTGAACGACAATAACGTCACGGTCCTGAATCGATACGTCCCGCTTGCGTGTCCGCCTGAACTGGCCGTCCAGCACGATCAGACCGTCGAGGCGACGATGGCCGTTCGTCGGGGAGGCGCTGACTACCTGAAACTCTTCAATCAGTGTTCCTCCGATAGATTGCCAGTATCGCCGGGTCAGAGCCCGTTCTCGCTCACTCATCGGCGTCAGCCCTTGCTGGCTCCACGCCTTCCATCTCCGTCGCCTCCTCGAACGCCGCTAGATCCTCGAGCGCCCGCACCTTGACGTCGGCGATGTGCTCTTTCAACAGGCGCACCGCCTCCGCGACATATCCATTGAGCAGCGCGGCGATGATCTGCCGGTGGTAGCGAATCGACGCCTCGGTCGTGGTGTGACGAAAGGTTCCGGCGCGCTGGAAGACCGCGATCTGGGCCCACAGTCCTTCGACGACGGCCGCCAGCCTGGAGTTGCCGGCGAGCTCGGCCAGGGCGCGGTGAAACGATCGGTCCGCTTCCAGGAAGGAGGTCGCCGCGCGTTGGTACTCCTCGGTCGACTCATCGGCTGCGATCTGCTGTTCGATCTCGTCGAGGTGATCGAGCGCGGCCCGCAGTATCGCCGCGTCGAGGTGCGCGGCGGCCGCCTCGAGCGCGGCCGCTTCCAGCACGGCGCGCAGGTCGTAGACCTCCTCGACGTCGCGCCCAGAAAAGGAGGCGATGTAGAAGCCGCGGTTCGGCTCGGCGCGGACGATCCCGTCTTGCACCAGGCGGTGCAGCGCCTCCCGCACGGGCGTTCGGCTGACGCCGAGCTCGTCGCTCAACCGCAGGTCGGAGAGTTTCTCTCCTGGATGCAATCGCCTATCCAGGAT
>JBOGUE010000538.1:0-2703 GCA_050695955.1 Thermomicrobiales bacterium
CCTCCCGGTCACGTTGAATGACGCCCCACCACCCTCCCTGGCGGGTTTGTCTTGCTTACGACTGATTGAGCGATTTGGTTTGTTTCGGCGCGTCACGCGCGCTACTCGTGAGAAAGTTCACGCTTCAGATTTTTTCGTGACGGATTGCACAATAAATTACGGGCAGTTGACCGCAAAGGGGACGATCACGTGGCGTGGCGTTCCGAGCCGGGTTCAACCACCACGCGGATCGTCGCCAGCGTCGGATCGGCCGGTCCCGACAGATACATGCCATGCGCCGCACCGATGCGGAGATAGTCGACCTGTGCGGTTCCGATCACGTCTCCTGGCGCGAGGACCGGGATTCCTGGTGGATAGGGGATCACCAACTCAGCGGCAACCTCTCCGACCGACGCCGAGAGCGGGATCGTACGCGCCGTGGCGAAGAAGGCGTCGCGCGGCGACATCGCCTGCACGCCGGCGGCAATCACCGCACCGGATGAGCGCAGAACGGATCCCGCCACGTCGCGCGGACCGCGTTCTGCCGCCAGCGATTCGAACGCGCTCACCAACCGGTCAACGCTCTCCGGCGTATCGCCGATCGTTACCAAACAGACGACACCGACTAGGTCGCTCATTTCCGGTTGTATGGCGAAACGCCGTCGCAGGGCCGATTCGACCTCGAATCCGGTCATCCCCAAGCCGTGAACGTCGATGACGAGTTTCGTGAGATCGAAGTGCTCCACGCCGAGCTGCTGGGCGTCGAGCACCCCCACACCTGGGATGCGTTGGAGCCGGCCGCGCGCGTCCTGTGCCAACCCGATTGTCCGCTCCAGCAACGCCCGTCCGTGCAGCGCCATTTGGCGGCGGCAGGCGTCGATGGACGCGAGGATGGTCGCGGCCGGACTCGTCGTGTTGACCATACCGACCGTCGTCGCGAGGCGATGGCGGTCCACGCGGGCGCCGCGGGTATGGAGTAGGGCCGCCTGGGTCAAACCGCTGAGCACCTTATGGGTGCTCCCAACCGTGCCGTCAACCCCTGACGACATCGCCGACGGCGGCAGCGCCGGGTGAAAGTGAAAATGCGGTCCCCATGCCTCATCGACGTAGAGAGGGACGCCCCGCGCATGGCTGACAGCAGCAATCGCCGCCAAATCGGACGGCACGCCGCAGTACGACGGGCTGACGAGGACGACGAGCCGGGCGGCCGGATGCGCGTCCAGCGCCACCGCGACGTCCCCCGCATCGATGCCCATCCCAACGTTGAGCGTTGGGTGCAGCCGCGGCACGACGTAGACCGGTTGCGCGCCGGTGAGGATGAGCGCGACAAGCAGCGACTTGTGGACGTCGCGCGCCACGATCACCTTTTCGCCAGGTCGCACGGTGGCCAGGAGGAACGCGTGGTTCCCGGCCGACGAGCCGTTTAACAGAAAGAAGGTTCGCTCCGCGCCCCAGGCGTCGGCCGCCAGCAGTTCTGCCTGGCCCAGCGTGTCGTCGTGAAAGTGCGTGTCATCGACGCCGCCGCCGAGCGGCATGTCGGACGTGAAGGCCGCGGCTCCCAACAGATCGCGAAACTCGGGGTCCACCCCGAGTCCTCGCTTATGACCGGGCGTCGAGAACGAAAGGATTGCCGCGTCCTGATATCGCCGCATCGCCTCGACGAGCGGCGCCTGCCAATGATCGACCATGCGCCTCCGATCCCCCTACCCAGCCCTCAACCACCCCAGAAGCATACCGAGGAAACGGACGGCGCGGTGGGACGCCGATATGCGATCCTAAAGGGGCCCGGCGGCATCGACGCCGGTCAGCGCCGCCCAAGGAGAAAGGTGTGTGGAAGACGTCCGGCTCGTCCTGGACCTCGTGTTGGCCCTGGGAGCCGCATTCCTGGGTGGTCTCTTGGCACGCCGGCTCGGCCAGCCGGTCCTCCTCGGTTACATCATCGCCGGTATCGTCATCGGCCCGAACACCCCTGGGCTGTTTGCCGACCGCGAGCGCGTCCTGCTCATGGCCAATCTTGGCGTCGCCTTCCTCATGTTCTCGCTCGGCGTCGAGTTCTCGTTCAACGAATTAAAACGGTTCCGCCGCGTGGCCATCACGGCGGCAGGCATCCAGATCCCGCTCACTGTCGCGCTCGGCGCGTTGGCTGGGTTTGCTATCGGCTGGTCGATCGAGTCGGCGTTGCTCCTGGGCGGTGTCTTTGCCATCTCCAGCTCGATCGTCGCGATCAAGTTGCTTCTCGGGCGGGGAGAAGTCAATAGCCCGCACGGGCGGTTTGCCCTCGGGCTCGGCGTCATGCAGGACCTCAGTCTCGTGCCGATGCTCGCGCTCGTGCCGGTGCTCGCCCACGAAGGCGGCAATCTCGCGTGGTCGTTGGTCAGATCGCTTGCGATCGCCGCCGCCGCCCTGATCGCGGTCGGCGTCATCGGCTCACGAGTCGTGCCGCGCATCCTCTTCTTCATCGCCCAGCACGAGTCACGCGAGCTCTTCTTGCTGACGATCGTCGTGATCGCTCTCGGCACCGCTTATGCCAGCCATGAAGTCGGCCTCTCGTTGGCCCTCGGCGCGTTTCTGGCCGGATTGGTCGTCTCCGAGTCGGAGTTCGATAGCCAAGTCTTGGCAGAGATCATCCCGTTGCGCGACCTCTTTTCGACGCTTTTCTTCGTCTCGGTCGGGATGCTGATCGACGTCGGCTTCGTCTTTCGACATCTGCCGCTTGTCGCCGCG
>JBOGUE010000539.1:0-4729 GCA_050695955.1 Thermomicrobiales bacterium
GTCGTCGTCACCAACGGCCTCCGCCTGCTGCGAACAGCGCAACAGTGATAGAGGCCGAAACGTAGCGCGTTCGGCCCTGCCTATGGTACAACTCAATTCAATACAGTTGTACACAGTGCTGGAGGTACAACCATGAGCGCAATGACGAGCAGTGTCAGCCCAAAGGGGCAAGTGACTATTCCGCTCGAAATCCGCAAACGATTGGACATCAAGCCAAAGGATCGGGTCATCTTTCGGCTTGACGGAGACACGATTCGCATCGAATCCGCGAAGTCGGCACTTGCTGCTGCCTACCGCTCCGTGCCGGCATTGAACCCGCCGCGCACGTGGCAAGAGATCAAAGAGATCGCTCACGAGGAGCATGCACTACGCATCGCGGCCGCAGGACTGGATGAGGCTGAGTGACCTCGAATCACCACGAGCGGCCGATTGATCTCGTCGATACCAACATCTTCATCCGCTACTTGACCGAAGACCACGAAGATCACAGCGCGCGGGCGTATCGTCTCTTCCAAGCCGTTGGGCGGGGCGAACGCGTGGTGACCACGACGGAGGGGGTACTCGTCGAAGTCGTTCAGGTGCTTTCATCCAAAGCGTTGTACAACCTGCCAAGAACCAAGATTCGGCAGGAGCTGGGCCGGGTCTTGGCGCTTGTTGGTTTCGTCCTACCTCATGAAGCAACGTATCTCCGTGCTCTTGACCTCTACGGCGCAAGCAATCTTGACTTCGTTGACTGCCTCAATATTGCGCACCTTGAACGAGCCACCTTCAACGCGATTCTCAGTTTCGACCGGGGTTATGATCGAATCGATGCCACGCTTCGTCGCGAGCCGTAAGCTATGCTCGAATTCGCGTCTTCCATTGAGGACGTAAAAAGTGGCCGGCTACCCGAGTTCATCACTCGGCAGAGTCCCCTGGACTCTTATCACCGGCCATTTCGACCGTTCACATTGTAGCGCTACTGGCACGCCGATCCACGCAGGCGCGATCCGATCCATCACTAAGGATGTTCCCATGACCGATGCGACCTCAACGAATAGCACGCGCACATCAAGAGTCATCAACGCGCCCCGAGAAGCGCTCTATCGCGCCTTTACCGACCCCGCTGCCCTGGCAGTCTGGCAGGCGCCGGGCGAGATGACCGGCAAGGTCCACGAGTTCGACGCCCGTGTCGGCGGCGGCTACCGGATGTCGCTCTTCTATCCCGAAACCGAGCAGGAGTACCGCGGCAAGACCGCCGAGCGCGAAGACCGGTTCACGGTGCGATTCGTGGAGCTCACGCCCCCAACCCGCATCGTCCAGGCCGTCACCTTCGACTCGGATGACCCCGCCTTCTCCGGCGAGATGACCATGACGGTCACGCTTGAGGTGCGCGACGTCGGCACAGACGCGACCATCGCGTTCGATCACATCCCGCCGGGCATCCGCCCCGAGGACAACGACGCCGGTACCCGGTCGTCCCTGGAAAAGCTAGCCCGCTACGTCGAGCAGGAAAGCGCGCATTCCCGCTGACGCCGACACCCGAAATCGCCAGCGAACGACCGACCAGCGTCATGTCGGCGAATCGAGCCGCATGCCCTCCCGACACAACGGACAATCGTCTGCTGCCCACGTCTCCCACGACAGCCCGACGAGATACTCGACCGCAAATCCGCGCCCAGTCCACCCATCGACCGCCCCCGGCGAGCGCACAATCAAAGCGCCAACCCTGACGACGCTCCCGCCCCATGTCTCAACCTCGCGGACACTGGCGAGCGTCGCCGCGCCCGCGTTGATCACGTCGTCGACGACCACCACGCGCTTCCCGTGCAACACCGGACGCATTACGGACGAAATGCTATACCTCGGTCCCGCCGGATCACGTGGCCGCGGCATCGCCACCACAAAGGCCGCGTCCAACTCGTACGCAACCCACTGACCGACCAACGCGCCGCCAACCAACGGCCCACACACCACCTCCGGGGCATACGGCCGCAGGTGCGCGGCCAGCCGCGCGGCGGCGTGCCGCGGCCGCCGCGGATTCGCGAAGAGCAGATCGAGCTCCAGCCACGTATCACCATGCTCGCCCGACTCATAGACAACATGCCCCCGCCGCACAAACTTGTCATAATCGTCATCATCGAGCAGCCCCGACCCTCGTAGCTCGTCGATCATCCGCCCAAACACCTCCTTCGTGCAGGCGCGGTCGTACGATCGCTTGCCGCCCAGCATACGCGCCCATTGCCCATACCCGCCCCCTCTGCGATCCTACCCCCGCGCCTAGCAACACCACCCCCGGCGCAAGGAGTAGGGATGCGGATCCTTGGAGCGGCCACGCGCGGCGCCTCGCGGCAGGAGGGGCGCGGCGGCGTGCCGCTCGACGCCGAGCGCCGGCGCATCCTCGTCTGGATGTGCGTCCTCATCGCCGTCAACCAGCTCGGCTTCGGCGCGATCGTGCCGATCATCCCCCTCTACGCCGAGGAGTACGGCGTCTCGAAGACCGCCATCGGGCTGACCATCGCCATCTACGGCCTCGCCCGCTTTCTGCTCAACGTCCCGGCCGGGCAGATCGCCGACCGCCGCGGCCGGCGCTGGACCCTCGCCCTCGGTGGCGTCGTCTCGGTGGTGGGCAACCTCGCCTGCGCCGCCGCGCCCGACTACGCGACCTTCCTCGCCGCCCGCTTCGTCGCCGGCGCCGGGGCCTCGATGGTTCTCCTCGGCGGCACCATCGTCCTCGCCGACATCGCCTCGCCCCAAAACCGTGGCCGCGTCATGGGCATCTACCAGGGGGTCTTCCTCTTCGCCGTCGGTTTCGGCCCCATACCCGGCGGCCTCCTTGCCAGCTACCTCGGTCTGACCGCGCCCTTCGTCGGCTACGCCGCCCTCGCCGGGGTCGTCGCCTTCCTCGCCTGGTATCGTGTGCCGGAGACGCGCTGGCTGCGGGACGCGGCGCCCACAGGAGCGCCCCAGCCCCAGCCCCAGCACGCCACCGCCCCCTGGCGTGCCCAGATGGCGGTCCTCCTCCACACTCCCGGCTTCCTCGCCATCGGCATCGTCTCCTTCATCAGCTTTTTCGGCCGCACCGGCGCCCTCTTCAACGTCATCCCCATTCACGCCGAGAACGACCTCGGTCTCGAACCGAGCGCCATCGGCCTCGGCCTGGGCATCATTAGCGTCGTCAGCCTGGCCATGGCCTATCCCTCCGGCATGCTGGTCGACCGCTTCGGGCGGAAGGCGGTGATCGTGCCCTCGCTCGTCATCACGGGGTTGAGCATGTCGGCCTTCGCCATCGCCGGCGGCTTCAGCGGCTTCTTCCTCGCCTGCATCATCTGGAGCATCGCCTCGGGCATGAGCGGCGCCGCCCCCGCCGCCTACGCCGCCGACGTCGCCCCGCCCGGCATGAACGCCGCCGCCATGTCGAACTACCGCCTCATCGCCGACCTCGGCTACGTCGCCGGCCCGCTCCTCCTCGGCCTCGCCACCGACCTCTGGTCCGCCGAAACCGCCCTCGTCATCACCGCCGTCCTCGCCGTCCTCGCCGGCCTCGGTTTCGCCCGCCTCGCCCCGGAAACGCTGCCCTCGAAGGCGGAAGACGGAAGACGGAAGGCGGCAGAGAGCGAAACGGAAAGCCCCCTCTCCCGGTGCGCGGGAGAGGGGGTTGGGGGGTGAAGGCCGTCCGTGCCGTCTTCCGCCTTTCGCCTTCCGCCTATCGCACCACCACCATCCCCGTCATAAACGGGTGCGGGTTGCAGATGTAGCTATACGAGCCCGGCGTGTCGAAGGTGATGCTGAAGGCGTCGCCCTGCTCCAAGACCGGCGAGTCGCCCAGCGCCATGTCCTCGAAGGAGACGGTGTGCGCCACCGGGTCGCGGTTGGTCCAGGTCACCGTATCCCCTGCTGCGACAATCAGCGACGGCACGCTAAAGGCGCTCCCCGCGATGTCGAGGGTCACCGTCTCGCCCGTCTCGCCGCCGCTGGCCGCGGCCGGACCGGACGACGCATCGTAGGTCAGGTAAATCGAGACGTTCGTCTGGTCGCCGTCGGCCTCCAGGACGGCGATCCCGGTCCAGCCGGAGTCTTCAGCGCCCTGCAAGCCAAAGGCGAGCGTGTCGTCCGTTCGCATCCCGCCAATCTCGCCGCAGGCCAGCAGATCGGCAGTGTCTTGGATCGCAACCGTGATCGCATGGTCGCCTGCCAAGAGATCTTCAAGCCGGGCATCGACCGTCGACGCGCTCGTCGACACCGGCATCGCCGTCTCGGAGCCGACCTCCGTCGATCCAGCCCGCTCGCGGGCCAAATCTTCCAGCGTGTAGACGGTCTCCCCAACGCTGGCACAACCGCCCTCCTGGATCGCCACGGGCACCCTGACGCCCGGACCGAAGATTGCCGCCGGCGCCGCGGCCGACGCGTTCCCCTCCGCAACCACCGACACCGGCGCCAGGGTCGTGCTCGTCCCGAACTCAGGCAGCACGATCTCCCAGAACCAGGTGCCCACCTCGTGGAAGATCGCCTCCGCCGTCAGGTGGCCGCGCGTGCCGTCCGCGATCGCATCGACTTGGAACGACTCCTTGCTCTCCTTGTGCAGCGCCTCCAGGTGCGCCTGCACATTCTCCTGAGGTGAACCGTGCGACAGCACCATGAACCCGACCGTCACCGGCTGCCCGACCAGCACCTCGCTCGGCGGCGATTCATCCAATTCAACAGCCGGCAACCCGCCCCCGCCGCCGGCCAGGGCCATCACCGGCCCGGC
>JBOGUE010000540.1:0-3280 GCA_050695955.1 Thermomicrobiales bacterium
CGCCGAAGAAGGGCTGGCCCTGGCCCGGCAGCACGCCGACGAGGTCGGCATTGCCCGCTGCACGTTCGTGCTCGGGCTGTGCGCCTTTTGCGAGGGGGCGCTGGCGGACGCCGAACGCCTGCTCACCGATGCCCTGGCCCGCTTCAAGGCGCTCAACGATCGTGGCCGCGCCGCCTATGCCTTGAGCTATCTCGCCTCGATCGGCAGTCTCGACGCGCCCGACGAAGGCGGCGACCCCGCCACCCTCGACCGCGCGGCGACGTATTGCGAGGAGGCGCTGCGGCTGTCGCGGGAGATCGGCTACGACTTCGGGATTCGGCGGTCACTGCACGGGCTGGCGTACGTCACGTACAAACAGCGCGACTTTCCGCGGTCCCTGGCCTTATCGCAGGAAGTCCTGGCGATGCATCCCGACATTGGATGGGCCGATGCCGCGCACCTGGAAGACATCGCCGACATCGCCGGGCGGGCCGGCGCGCCGGAGCAGGCCGCCCGCCTCTACGGCGCCGCCGACGCGCTGCGCGAACGCTTCGGGCGCCCGATCGAGCCGGCGTTCCGTACCGAGTTTGAACGGGACGTGGCGGTCGCGCGGCGTGTACTCGGCGACGCGGCGTTCGCGACGGCATGGGCTGCCGGGCAGGCGTTGAGCGCGGAGCAGGCGGCAGCCGAGGCGCTCTCGTTCTCCCTGGTAGCCGCTCCGATCCAACCCGATCCCGCCGCGATCGCCCTGACGCGGCGCGAACGGGACATCTTGCCACTCGTAGTCGCAGGGCTGAGTGACCGCGCCATCGGGGAAGCGCTCTTCATCAGCGACCGCACGGTCGAGACGCATCTCGCTCATATCTACGCAAAGCTCGGCGTCCGCACGCGGGCAGCCGCTTCCGCTGCCGCGATTGCCGCTGGCCTGGTCCCTGCTCCGCTCCCTCCGACGCCGCCACCCCAGGAAGGAAGCGCGGCCTCGCCGATGCCGTCCCGCTGCCCCTGAGCGTTGCCGACGCGGTCCGTGCGCCGAGGTGGCGCGGGCGTAGGCCGCTGACTACCCCCGCCAGTCACACATGATCATTGGCCCTGCTCTTGCTCGGGGCCAACGGCGCCGTAGGTCAGGTCGCCGTGGCGCTCGTAGGTGTTGATCATGACGCCGGTGCTCGATGTGGTGGTGTCGACGAGTTTGAGACCGCGCGGGATGGTTCCCGCGGCGAACAGGCGTTTGCCGCTGCCGACGAGCACCGGGAAGATCAAGAGGTGGAACTCGTCGACGAGGTCGTGTCTGAGTAGGGTCTGGATGAGCTCGCCGCTGCCCGAGACCTGGATTTCGCCGCCGGGCTGCTCTTTGAGTTTGGCAACCTCGGCGGCGACGTCGCCGGTGAGGAGCGTCGAGTTATTCCACTCCAGGGTCCGCGGCGACCGGGAGACGACGTATTTGGGGATGTGATTGAGCGTTGCCGCGATCGGATCGTCGTCGCCGAGGAGGGGCCAACTGGCGGCGAAGACGTCATAGGTCTTCCGCCCGAGGAGCAGAGCGCCGGCCCGTCCTGTCAGGTCGGCCATGATTTGTCCCAGCTGCTCGTCGAAGTGGGGCACCGTCCAGCCACCGTGCTCGAACCCGCCGTCGCGGTCCTCGTCGGGCGCGCCGGGCGCTTGCATGACCCCGTCCAGCGACAAGAAGGTTCCTACCACCAGTTTTCGCATGTCGTTCCTCCGGTTCGTCTGGACGATTGTCCAAATGCGTACGTCCTCGCCTCTGGCCGAGTGTCGACGATCGTCGTGTGCGGAATGATCGTCGAGACCCTCCACTCTTACGTCGAATGGGCCACCCCGAAATCGACAACGCCTTCGCACCGACCGCGGCGTTATGCCTGGTTGCCGGCAATACGGCGCAGGGTGGCGGCGGTGGCGGGGTCGGCGGGGAAGAACAACTCGATGGCGAGCTCGGAGAGGGTGACGTCGACCGGGGTGCCGAAGATCGTCGTGGTGGTAAAGAAGGCGAGGATGCCGTGGTCGGTCCGGAGGTGGAAGGGGATGACCACGCCCGCGTCGTAGAGGTCGCGCGTGGGGTTGCGGTTGCGATTGCGGCGTGGCTCAGTGGCGCCAGCGCCGGGGGCGGGATAGCCGGCCAGTTCGTCCAACAGTGCTGCCAGCGTCGGATCGGCGGTCGTTTCGACTTGGGAACGCAGGCGGGCGAGCAGGTGCGCTCGCCACTGCGCATAGTTCGCGATCCGTGGCGCTAGTCCGTGCGGGTGGAGGCTGATCCGCAGGACGTTGACGGGCGGTTGGAGGAGATCGGCCTGCACCCCGACGAGGAGCGGCCCGACGACGCGGTTCGCCGCGACGAGGGTCCAATGGCGGTCGACGGCGAGGGCCGGATACGGCTCGTGGCCGGCGAGGACGAGATCGACGGCTTGCCGGGCCGCTTGCAGCGCGGGGTCGTCGAGGCCGCGCTCCGGGTAAATGGGGGCATAGCCGCCGGCAACGAGGAGGGCATTGCGGTCACGCAGGGGGATGTCGAGTTGCTCGGCGAGGCGCAGCAGCATCTCGCGGCTGGGCCGCGCCCGCCCCGTTTCGAGGAAGCTGACGTGCCGGGCGGAGACGTCGGCTTCGGCGGCAAGGGCAAGCTGGCTCAGATGGCGGCGCTGCCGCCAATCGCGCAGCAGGTCGCCGACCGGTCTGTGTGCGGGCGTCGTCATTGTCACCATGGCCGAACGATAGTCGAGACAGGTCGTGTGGACAATGACCTCCGAGGTAATCGACGCCGGTCTGATGTGGCCGGATCATGGAGACAAGCCCGCCGACGGAGGGCGGGATGCGAACGTTTGATGGAGGTTTCGATGACCGACGTGACTCCCGTGATCGACCGCTACGTTGCGATCTGGAACGAGACGGACGCCGCGCGCCGCCGCGCGCTGATCGCCCAAACGTGGACCGAGGACGCGAGCTACATCGACCCGCTGATGCGTGGCGACGGCCCGGATGGGATCGACGCCATGATCGCCGGCGTCCAGCAGCAGTTCCCCGGTCACTGGATTCAGCGCACCGGCGAGATCGACGCCCACAACGACCGCGTGCGCTTTGCGTGGGCGCTGGTCGGCGCATCGGGCGAGTCGCCGGTGGTGGCGGGCGTCGACTTCGGCGTGGTCGCGGCCGATGGTCGCTTGCAGGCGATCACCGGGTTCCTCGACCAGGGTCCGGTGCTTTCGGAGGGGGCGTAACTGAGTAACTGAGCCACGACGACCGGGCATTGAAATACCGGGCTGAACCGACGAAGCCCTTCCAGGGCTGAACA
>JBOGUE010000541.1:0-8900 GCA_050695955.1 Thermomicrobiales bacterium
TCCCTCGCCTTCCCTTCTGCTGCTATCGTTGTCTCCTGTCGCGTCTGTCCGATTCGTACGCAAGGACAATACCGTGCGTCTCCTCTTCACCTTTGCCGGCGGCAGCGGCCACTTCCACCCGCTCGTCCCGATCGCCCGCGCCGCCGAGACCGCCGGCCATACCGTCGCCTTTGGGGGCCAGCCCGTGATGGTCCCGGCGGTCGAGGCCGCGGGTTTCACCGGCTTCGCCACGGGCGGGGATACCTTTGGCGAACCGAAACGGCGACCGCTGCTCGCGCTCGACGCCGAACGGGAGGACCGTGCCCTGCGCGACGGCTTCGCTGGACGCACGGCGCGTGAGCGGGCCACAAACATCCTCGCGCTCTGCGCCGAGTGGCAGCCCGATCTCATCGTCCGCGACGAGATCGACTTCGGCAGCGTGGTCGTCGCCGAGCGCCTCGGACTGCCCCACGCGACCCTGCTCGTCATCGCCGCGGGTTCCTTCGTGCGCACCGAGCTGGTCGCCGAACCCCTGAATCAACTGCGCGCCGCACACGGCCTGCCACCCGATCCCCACCTGGAGATGCTGCGCCGCTACCTCGTCCTATCGCCTTTCCCGCCCAGCTTGCGCGACCCTGCCTTTCCACTCCCCGCCACGGCGCACTCGCTGCATCCGCACGCGCTCGAACCCGCGGAGGATGAGACCGCGCCGCCGTGGATCGCGGGCTTGCACGGCGCCCCGACCGTCTACTTCACGCTCGGCACGATTTTCAACACGGAGTCCGGCGATCTCTTCGCGCGGGTGCTCGCGGGACTGCGCGATCTTCCGATCAGTTGCAACCTGGTCGTCACCGTGGGGCGTCACATCGACCCCACCGAGTTCGGCCCTCAGCCCGCCAACGTCCACATCGAGCGGTATATCCCCCAGGCGGTGCTCCTGCCCCATTGCCGCACGGTCGTCTCGCATGGCGGATCGGGCAGCCTTATCGGCGCGTTGGCGCACGGCCTACCGTCGGTCCTGATCCCCATGGGGGCCGATCAACCGCTGAATGCGGCCCGCTGCGCGGCGCTCGGCGTAGCGCGGGTGCTCGACCCGATAGCGGCCACGCCGGACTCCGTGCGTGCGGCGGTATCGACCGTCATGGCAGACGCGGCCTACCGGCAGGCCGCCGAACGCATGCGGGACGAAATCGGTGCCCTGCCGGGACCGGCGCATGCCGTGACGCTGCTCGAACGGCTCGTGACAGAGAAACGGCCACTCCTCTCAGCATGAGCGGGTGTCGTCCACGTCGCTGCCTCTGACGTGGCGATGATGTGCCCACGCTGGATCGAATGCCAATACCCGTCGCTCGCACGTCACCGCCAGAGCGATTCCGAGGAACGGGTCATCGGCTGGGGGCGGGGCGGGCGGTCCCGTAGGACCTCCAGGTTGATATCAGTGCCGAGACCCGGACCGGTCGGGAGGCCGACGACGCCGTCCTGGTAACGCAATGGCTCGGTGCAGAGCTCGTCGCGCAACGGCCGCTCCGCTTCCATCTGTTCGAGGATCAGGAAATTCGGGATGGCGGCGGCGAGATGAACGGCGGCGAGCATGCAGATCGGCCCGCCGGGGTTGTGCGGCGCGACCGGGACGTAGTGCATATCGGCCAGCGCCGCGATCTTGCGGACCTCGGTGATGCCGGCGGCGTGCATCAGATCGGGCTGGATCACCGTGCAGCCGCCCCCGTCGAGCAGCTCCCGGAATTCCCAGCGCGAGAGCAGGCGCTCGCCGGTCGCAATCGGCACCGGCAATTCGCGCTGGAGCCGCACCATTGCCCGCGCGTTCTCGAACGGGATCGGCTCCTCGAACCAGCCTGGGCGGTGGGGGAGGAAGGCGTTCGCTGCCAGGATGGCGGTGCGCGGCGAGAGCCGCTCGGCGCACTCCACATAAATCTCGACCTCTGGACCGGCGCCTTCGCGGGCGGCGGCCATCAGCTCGGCGGCGTGGGCGATAGCGGCCGCCTCGTTCTCTCGCAGCCGCTGGGCGTCGAAGGCCGTCCACTTGAAGGCGGTAAAGCCGCGCCGCACCGCCTCCCGCGCCCCCTCCCGCGCCCCCTCCGGGGTTGTCACGCCACTCAACCAATGACTAGCGTAGACGCGCAACCGCTCGCGGTGCGGCCCGCCGAGCAACCGGTAGACCGGCACGTCGAGGCGTTTGCCCTCGATGTCCCAGAGGGCGATATCGAGCGCGGCGAGGGCGGTCGACATCGTCGCCCCGCCGCGCCAGCGCCAGGCTTGGTACATCGCCTGCCAGTGGCGCTCGACCCCCGCCGGGTCCTGCCCGATCAGATACTCCCCGAGTTCGTGGATCGCCGTCTCCACCGCTCGGATGCCGCCGTGCAGCGACCCCTCGCCCCACCCATAGACCCCTTCGTCGGTCGAGACCTTGACGAAGAGCCAGTTGCACCATTCGATCCAATGCGGATAGGTCTCGATCTTGGTGATCTTCATGCGGCGAACTCCCTCGATCGCTCCAAATGGGCAAGCGTGGAACATCACGCATGATCGCGCCGATGTCAACGCACCTGTCGTACGCTGGCGCGTTGGCGAACGATGCCATGCTGGTCTGCTGGTCTGCTGGCCTGCTGGCCGGCTCGCTTGACGAACGTGGGGTGTCTCATGAAGATTGTGCGCCGGGAGCCGTGGCGTCGCGGCGAACCGACCACAGCATATGAACGGAGGGACCTCGTGCGCAAACCGGAGATCGACGGGGAACAACGCAGCCGAACCGCCGTCGTTGACGCCCAGCGGGCGCACGCGTTCCGCTGGGGCAGCATCCAGTGGCTGTGCAGTGGCGACCGCCTGGCCGACGCCGAGACCACCTTCGGCTACGTCGAGATCCAGCCCGGCCAGAAGAACCCCAAGCACCTCCACCCCAACAGCGACGAGGTCCTCTACCTCATCGACGGCGAATTGGCCCATAGCCTCGACGACGAGGTCCACCGCCTCACCCCCGGCATGGCGATCCACATCCCCCGCGGCGTCCCCCACGACGCCGTCAACACCTCCGCCCGCCTCGCCCGCATGGTCGTCTCCTACCCCACCCCCGACCGCCAGGTCGTGATGTGCGAGGCCGGCGAAGAGTAGGGCGCGACAACCCAACGCTTCCGCTACCCATTACGCGCGAAACTTGGTACGCTGTCAGGTGGGAGGATACGTCGATGCAGGTTGATATTGATTCTCAGGTCGCCGGTCTGATTCAGCAGCAAATCGAGAGCGGTGATTATCACGACGCCACCGAGGTCGTCCGTGAGGCCGTGCGATTGATGGCCGAACGGAACCGGCGCTTGCAGCAACTCCGAGCCGAGATCGCGATTGGCGTTGAGCAGATCGGGCGAGGGGAGTTGATTGACTTCACTCCGGAACTCTTAGACGAACTCAGCCGCGAAGCGGAAGAGAACGCGCGCATCGGAAAGCCGGTCAAGGATGCCGTCAAGCCGTAGACTGCGCCTCACCCAAGAGGCGCGTGACGATCTTCGCGACCTTCTGCAATATACATTTGAAACCTGGGGTCGCAACCAGTGCGACACATATAGGGCCCTCATCCGGCGCACGCTCCGCGAGCTCGCCCAATATCCCGGCCTTGGCCGCAAGCGAGAGGAACTTGGTGCGGACTTGCGAAGCTTCCCCGCTGGACAGCATGTCGTTATCTATTTGCTCAACGACCAAGAACTCGTCGTCACGCGCATCATGCACAGTGGCATGGACATTGAGGACGATCTATATGGGTGATCCGGCGTCTCTCGATCCCTGCACCGCGGTCCCAACCGGCGCCGGCCGCAACTCGATCGTCCGCCCCGCCGGTTCCCGAAACGCCTCGTAGACCTGCATCATCATCCAGGTGTCGCGCAGGCCGGCGCGCTCGGGCGGGGTGTTCTCCAGCACGCTCTGGCAGAAGGCGCGGACCTGGGGCACATACCCGAGCAGGAAGGCGTTGTCGTTGTAGAGGACGCCGAGGGAGAACTCCGGCTCCCAGTGCAACGGCGCCTCGTCGTCCGGCACGACGAAGCTGGCGGCGCGGCCGTAGGGAAGCGGTTCGCCGGGGCGGTAATAGGTCAATTTGATCCCGTTCTCGATCACCAGGTGCGCGCCCTGCCCGACCACCTCCACCCGTTCCAGCGGCGCATGCCGCCCCTGGCCGCCGACGGAGTGCAGGCAGGCGACGCCGCCGTCGCGCAGGCCGAGCAGCGCGAAGACCCCGCCCGCGCGCTCATCCCATTGGTAGGTCAACGTCGTCGCGTCGCCGCCCAGGAACTGGATCACGGCCAGCGGGTGGAAGATGTGGTCGAGCAGGCCGACGGCGGTCGGATTCTTCGCCAGGTCGAAGCGGGTCTCGATCGGCGGGAATCGCTGGGGATAGCGCACGGACAACTGCGAGACGCCGCCGAACTCCGGACGACGGCTGATCTCGCGCGCCTTCTCGTTGGCCGGCGTGAACATCTTCTTGTAGCCGACCTGGACGAATTTCCCCGTCTCCCGCTCGACCACCATCATCGCCTCGACCTCCGCCAGGTCGGCGGCGGGCGGCTTCTCGATCCAGGCGTGACAACCGGCCCGCATCGCATCCATCGCAATCGCGGGGAAGCGCGGTCGTCCCTGCTCGTCGTAGTTCGTCACCACGAAGACGCAGTCGAGCTCTTCCTTGGCGAGCATCTCCCGGTAGTCGCCATAGGCCCGCCGCGCCCCAAACTCGCGCGCGTACGCCTCTGCCCGCTCCACCGCCACGTCGGCGACGGCAACCAGATCGACCGGCGCATACCGAAACGCCGGGTAGACGTTGCGGTAGCTATGCCCGCCGCACCCCACAAACCCGGCTCGCACCACCCGCTCCGCCTCGAATCGGTAGTCGATCACGATGGCCCTCGCTCTCCTCGCTGCCAGCGTACCGGCGTCTCGGCGTCGCCGCCCCGTCCCACATTGCCGGCCACCATGGCCCAGCATAGGTGACGTCAGCATCCGTTGACCGTACTCCGTCGATGGCGGCGACACGCCCTTTCATGAATCCCTTGACGATTGCGTATTGTATATTGTAGATTGCGTATTGCACAACGCCCGACAGATGCGTGGCGTGACGTCGGCGAGTGAGCCCGCGATCATGGTCCGTTGTCCACCGCGGGACCAGCCAGAGGTGGAACGTGGGCAAGCTTGAACACTACACGCTGAACGAGCGTGTTTACCGGCGGCTGCGGGAGATCGTGATCTCAGGCACGATCCCCCTCGGCGCCCGGCTCGACGAAATCTCGCTGGCGGGCGAACTCGGCGTCAGTCGCACACCGCTGCGCGAGGCGATCGGCCGGCTCACGCAGGAGGGCCTGGTCGAGTACCGGCCCTACCGCGGCAACTTCGTCAGGGGGTTCACCGTGACGCGGTTGAACGACCTCTACGAGGTGCGCAAGGTGCTGGAGGCACTGGCCATCCGCACGGCGGTGGCCAAGCTCAGCGACCAGCAGCTCGATACCCTGCGCGCGATCCTCGGCGACGTCGACACCGCCTTGGCGCGCGGCGACTTGACCGCCTACAGCGCGGCCGACCGCCGGTTCCACGCGGCGATCGCCGATTTCAGCGGCAACGAGATCCTCATCCAAAGTCTCAACCGGCTGACCGATCAGATTCAAGTGGCGCGGGTGATGGCCAACCGCGACCCCCACGTCGTCGAGCGCACCGCGCACGAGCGCCCCCGTATCCTCGCTGCCCTCGCATCCCGGGACGCCGACGCGGCGGCGGCACTAATGGAGGAGCACATCGAAGGCGTTCGCCGCGCGGTCGTGGAGCAGTTCGACGCGTTGAAACGGACAGAGATCGAAGACTGAAAGGGGGCGGATGCGGTGCCTGATCTGCGTCTGGGCGTGATTGGGGCGGGCAGACTCTCCTCATCGCGAATCTATCCCTGTCTGCACACCTTGCCGGTCGAACTCGCCGCCGTCTGCGACATGGATCGCGACAAGGCGGCGCACAACGCCCGCCGGTTCGGCGGCCAGGCGGTCTACACGGACCACCGGCGGATGCTGGCCGAGGCCGCGCTCGACGCCGTCATCGTCTGCACGGGGCCGGAGGGGCACGCGCGCCTCGCCATTGAGGTGATGGAGGCGGGGCTGCCGGTCTACACCGAGAAACCACCGGCGATCAACGCCGCCGACGCCCGCGCTATGCTCCAGACCAGTCGCACCCTGAACCAGATTTGCATGACGGGATTTAAGAAGCGCTTTGCGCCCGCCTATCGGAAGGCACGGGCGGCCATCCAGGACGAGGCGTTCGGCGCGCCCTCGCTCCTCAGCATCGACTACGCCTGCGGTCCAACGTACCCGAACGATCCGGCTGACCCGCGCGGCCAGTTCCTCCTCGACTTCTGCATCCATATCCTCGATCTCTCCCGGTTCCTCTTCGGCGAGGTGGCCGAGGTCTACGCCCGCACGCGCGGCCAGACCAGCTACGCGGTGAATCTCCTCTTCGAGAACGGCGCGTTGGGTGTGATCGCCCTCTCCAGCAACCGCGATTGGGAGGTGTCGACGGAAAAGGTCGAGCTGACCGGCGGTCCAGGGCAGTTCATGACGCTCGCCAATTCGGTGGGGCTCGTGCGCTACGCGGGCAACGCCGTCGTCGACTGGCACTCCCCAACCTTTTCCACCGCGCGCGGCGATTCGCTCGTCGAGACCGGCTTTCAGCCGGAGCTGGCGGAGTTCGTCGCCGCGGTTCGCGAGCGGCGCGAGCCGGAGTCCTCGATCGCCAGCTCCTTCTGCACCATGTGTCTCTACGAGGCGATCGTGCGTTCGGTCGCGGCCGGCCGGCCGGTGGCCGTCGAGATGGCGGAGGTCCCAGCCGGATGATGCCGATCGCCTTCTCCACGATCTCGTGCCCGTCCTTTACCGTGCGCCAGATCGCGGAAGCAGCTCGTCGGTATGGCTACGACGGCGTCGAGCTCTACGCCCTTGAAGGCCAGCGCCTGACGCCCGACGTGCTGGAGGCCCGGCTGGACGAGGTCCGGCGCGATCTGGCGGGTGTGCCTATCGTCTCGATCAATAGTTGGGGCCAGCTCAGCAGCCCGGATCCCGCCGAACGGTCCACCCAGGAGCGACAGATCGCGCGGACGTTCGAGCTCGCGACCGAGTTAGGGTCGCCGCTCGTCAAGACCTTCGGTGGGGAACTCCCCGGCGGCCGCGACGTGGATGAGGTGCTCGACTACATGGCGGAGAGCCTGCGCCGGTTGGCGCGGCGGGCCGAAGCGCTCGGGGTCATCCTGGTCGTCGAAACCCACGACGGGTTTTGCCGTGGCGCCGACTTGGCCGCGCTCCTGGCGCGGGTCGACGAACCGCGCATCGCAGCCCTCTGGGACGTCCACCATCCCTATCGCCGCGGCGAATCGGTCGCGGAAACAGATCGTCTCATTGGACACCGGGTGGCGCACGTCCACGTCAAGGATGCGGTTCGCGTCGAGGATGGCTGGTGCTTCGTCCTCCTGGGCGAGGGGGAGTTGCCGGTGCCGGAGATGCTGTCGTGCCTCGCGGCGCGGGGCTTCTCGGGGAGCGTGTCGGTCGATTGGGAGCTGATGTGGCATCCGGAGATCGCGGGGCCGGAGGAGGCATTGCCGCACTTCGCGGCGGCGCTCCGCGCCCTGCCGGTGGCCGCCTGAAGCTCACGGCCGACGCATGCACCCACCACGGGTCAGGGAGGGACGTCTTGAGCGAGCAGCAACCAGTCACATCGGCAAATGGACGGACCGCCATCGTTGGCGATGGGAGCGCGCATCGCTTCCACTGGGGCAGCATCCAGTGGCTGTGCAGCGGCGAGCGCCTGCCCGACGCCGAGACGACCTTCGGCTACGTCGAGATCCAGCCCGGCCAGAAGAACCCCAAGCACCTGCACCCCAACAGCGACGAGGTCCTCTACCTGATCGCCGGCGAATTGACCCACAGCCTGGGTGACGAGGTCCACCATCTCACCCCCGGCATGGCGATCCACATCCCCCGCGGTGTGGAGCACGACGCCATCAACACCACCGATCTGGTGGCGCGCATGGTCGTTTCGTATCCGACACCCGACCGCCAGGTGGTGATGGCTGAGGAGGGCCAGGAGGGTCAGGAGTAGCGCTCGATTCCCGCGTCGGCGGTCCGGCGGAAGGAGGTGATCGTTGCCAAGATGAGGCAGACCCCGAGACCAGATCGAGGAACGATTCCCTCGGCAGCGAATGACCGAGGGCCGGTCGAACGGTTGCATTCGCGCTAGGCTCAGAGTGGAGGAGCGCATGAGCACCGAACATCGCCTCACCCGACGATACCTTTTCCGCGCCAGCGCGGCAGGCCTGGCCGGCGTCGCCGGCCTGAATGCCGTCGGCGCTGCCGCTCAGGAATCAGGCTCGACCGCCGACAATCCGCTGATCGGGACGCTGGAAGGCCCCGAAGTCGTCACCGACGCCGCCCAGTTCCCCACGACCTTCCAGGAGGCGCCCCAACTCGCCGAACTCGTGCAGCAGGGCCAACTGCCGCCCGTGCAGGAGCGGATTGGCCAAGATCCGCTCGTCATCAAGCCGGTCCACGAGATCGGCAAATACGGCGGCATCTGGCGGCGCGGCTTTACCGGGCCGGGGGACAAGTGGAACGGGTGGCGGGCGGCCTCCGGCTCCGACAACACTCTCTTTTGGGATTTCACCGGCTACACCGTCGTCCCCAACATCGCCAAGGGCTGGGAATTCGGTGAGGACGGCCGGACGCTGACGCTGCAGTTGCGCCGCGGCATGAAGTGGAGCGACGGCGCGCCCTTTACGGCCGACGACTTCGTGTTCTGGTTCGAGGACATGTACAGCAATGACGAGCTCGAACCGACCAAACCGAGCGTGATGTCGATCAACGGCCAGCCGGGAAGCGTCGAGAAAGTGGACGACCACACGG
>JBOGUE010000542.1:0-1614 GCA_050695955.1 Thermomicrobiales bacterium
TGGCGTCATCTACAGCAACCCCACCGCCGTCGCCGCCGCCCTCCTCTCCTTCCGTGACAAAATAGCGAAGGGCATCCTCTTGCCGATGCCTTGATTCCCTGCCGGGCGAGTCACCGACTCGCCCACGTTCCGGGTCGAGACGATATGTTCCGCTATGCGCTCCAGACGTGCGACGACGAACCGCCGATGCGGTACGATCTCAATGCGGCTGGCGCGACACGGCAGGAGACCGGCAATGAACGGCGTCCACGACCTTGGCGGCATGCACGGCTTCGGACCGATCGCACGTGAGGTGGACGAGCCGGTCTTCCACGCCGAATGGGAAGCCCACGTCCTCGCCCTCCAGCGACTCATCGTCGGCCAGGGGTACTTCCATCTCGATGCCTTCCGCTATGGCATCGAGCGCATGGACCCCGCTCACTACCTGCGCTCCACCTACTACGAACGATGGCTGACGACGATTGAGCACAATCTGATCCAGACGGGCATCCTCACCCCCGAGGAGCTGGACGCCAGAACCGAATACCTCCGCTCCCATCCCGACGCCGCCCCGTCGCGCCCAGACAACGTCGCGCCACCGGCCCAATCACGAACCTACGGTGAACATCCACTCCTGCCTCAACTGACGCCGCGCTTTGCAGTCGGCGCTACGGTCGTCACGCGCAACGTCCACCCGGCAGGACACACCCGGCTCCCGCGCTACGCCCGCGGCAAGCAGGGCGTCGTCCACCTGGTCCACGGTCCCGAAGTTTTCCCCGACACCAATGCCCACAACCTGGGCGACAACCCGCAAGTCGTCTACAACGTCCGCTTCGACGCCCTTGCGCTTTGGGGCGCCTCCGCCGAACCCCGCCAACTGCTCTACATCGACCTCTGGGAGAGCTACCTCGAACCCGCCTCGTCCTAACGTCTGACCAGCCCGCCGCCGGAAGGATCTGCGCCATGACCTACGACCCCGAACAAGAACCGTATGTGGCGTTGCGCACGAAAGCCATCGAGTCGCTCCTGATCGAAAAAGGGCTGATCACGTCTGAAGCCGTCGACGCCCAGATCAGCAAGTACGAACAAGATATCGGCCCGCTCATGGGTGCTCGCATCGTCGCCCGCGCCTGGTCCGACCCCGCCTTCAAGCAGCGCCTGCTCCAGGACGGCGGCGAGGCCATCACCGAATTCGGCATCCCCGCCGGCGCCCCCCTCGTCGTCCTCGAAAACACGCCGACCGACCACAATCTCGTGGTCTGTACCCTCTGCTCGTGCTATCCCTGGATGGTCCTCGGCCTGCCTCCCACCTGGTACAAGAGCTTTGCCTACCGTTCCCGCGTCGTCATTGAGCCGCACGAGGTGCTCCGCGAGTTCGGCCTCGAAATCGGCGACGCGGTCACGATCCACGTCTGGGACAGCAGCGCCGACCAGCGCTACATGGTCCTCCCGGAGCGACCGCCGGCGACCGACCACCTCACCGAGGAAGACCTCGCCGCGCTCGTCAGCCGCGACGCCATGATCGGCGTCGCCAAGGTGGCCGTACCGGCGATCTCCGGGGTGACGGGCTGACGGGAAGGAGCGCGACAATGTCCGATCACCGCATCGAGAGTCTCGGCGACGAACTTGCCGTCC